>SLKF01000209.1 GCA_007134725.1 Clostridiales bacterium
AAATCACTTTGTGAACCGGTGCGTTGAAAGTAGTCTTGTTGCGCAGTGGAACTGTGTGGAATCGAATATCGGATCCATAAAAACAGCAGAAAGAGCAGGGTTCAAATTATTCAAAAAGGAACCGGTTTACTGGTTTGGTTTATAAAATCGGGGTCAAAACGGTTTTTCCTACAATGAATTGGAGAATTATCATGGACAAAGGATTTATCGTATAATGTTTTCAATTTAACCCAAGGAGGAGAAGACTCTTATGAAAATTATCATCTCACCGGCGAAGAAAATGAACACCGATGCCGATTCTTTAGAGTATAATCAACTGCCGGACTTTATCAATGATACGGAGGCGTTGACTAAATACTTAAAAGGATTAACCTATGAAGAGCTAAAAACCATGTGGAAGTGTAGTGAAAAAATTGCCACACTGAATTATGAACGGATACAGGAGATGGATGTCCATCAAAATTTAACCCCGGCCATCCTTGCCTTCGAAGGCATTCAGTATCAGTACATGGCCCCGGGGGTATTCGAAACCGAAGAACTGGAGTATCTCGAGCAGCACCTCAGGATTTTGTCCGGGTTTTACGGCATACTCAGGCCCTTTGACGGGATCGTTCCCTATCGGTTGGAAATGGGAACCAAGCTAAAAAATTACCATGCAAAATCCCTATACGAATTTTGGGACAGAAAACTTGCGGATAAGCTTTTCTCAGAGAGCAAGTGCATAGTAAATTTGGCATCCGAAGAGTATAGTAAAACTATTGCTCGTTATCTGCAGGAGGATATAAAATTTGTAACCTGTGTCTTTGGAGAAATGATTGAAGAAAAGGTAGTGGAAAAAGGAACCTTAGCCAAGATGGCCAGAGGGGAAATGGTACGATTTATGGCAGAAAACAAGGTCGAGGACGTGGAGGATATTAAAAATTTCAATTATCTTAATTACGCTTTTGCAAAAGATCTATCGGATGAAAATACCTATATTTTTTTAAAGTAAGTGAAAGAGACGGAATTGATTTTTAGATACAAAGGAGTCTATCAAGATGAACCAACAGAAATCATTAAAACTAGTAGGTATAGTAGTGATTTTGCTTTTTTTATCCGCTGGGTTTTATTTTGCAAATCCCTGGAATTTATTACCTAAGGAGTACTATACCGCTGAGGAATTGGGGATACAAACCGTAACCGGTTCCGTAGATTTTAATAATAATGGAATTGATGATTATACGGATTTTATGATCGGTGCAAGAAAAGATGCAGAAAACAAACCGGAATACGATGGTTCTTATCATGCCGGGGGATATCCTCCTGATGATATAGGGGTTTGTACCGATGTGGTGTGGCGGGCTTTTGAAAATGCGGGGTATAATCTGAAAGACATGATTGATGAAGATATTAAAAATAATACGCATCTATATTCAAGGGTTGGAGGACGGCCGGATCCCAATATTGATTTTAGACGGGTCCCGAATTTGAAAGTCTTTTTTGAAAGACATGCTGTTTTCTTAACCCTGGATCCTTCTGAAATAGAACAGTGGCAACCGGGGGATATTGTAACCTATGGGGATAAGCATATTGCCATTCTCTCTGATCGACGGAATAAAAATGGGATTCCCTATATCATTCATAACGGTGGACAACCGAGGAGGGAAGAAGATGCATTAACACGATATGGACTGGAAATAAGCGGCCACTTCAGATTTGATGCAAGCAAAGTAAATGAAAGCAGTTTAATTCCATTTAATTAAGTTGGAAAGTGCTAAATCAAGGCGCTTTCCCACCTGGAGTCCGTCACAAGTATAAGGCTTGCGGACCGTTCGTTCATCAAACGGGTCATGGCGTCAAATTTGATTTCATCAACGTTGTTGGGCCATACCGGTTTTATTATGAGAAGACAGGCACATCAGTGCTGTCTTACTCTGTTACCTGTGTAGTTAATTGATTTTCTGTCTTTAGGAGAACTAATACCTGATCTGCCCGAATCTAAAGACCGATCCGCCTCTCATTATAGGGGTAGCTCCGACCATAAAAGCATCAGGAAAAGAAAAGCCACCAACATGTAATTTGCCGTTTGAAAGGACAGCTCAAAGCTTCGAACCTGATCGAAAAATGGAGATTTTAAGGGCAGAAGTTTTACAATGATAAAGGCTCCAAGAAGATACAGGATAAAATAAATCCAAGACCAAAGGGAAAAATTTCCCTGATAAAACTGAACCTCTCCAAAATTTGAAAAAATCAGCTGATAAAGATTCAAAAGAACAATCCCTGAGGTTAAAACGCTTAAGGAAAGTCGGTCGTAGATACTTATGGATAAAGGAGCGCGGGAGCCAAGGGGAACAAATATTTGCGATAGTTTTCCAAATAGAATTACAGTTCCGAGATTTACTAAATGATACCCCAGATAAAACAACGGTTGATCTCTTAAAATTTCACCCACTAAGGCTTTACCCTGATAACCCAGAAGGATGGGAAAACCGATAAGAGATAAAATACCAAATCCCATCATAAAGCCTACCACAGGCATACGGTGCAGGACCCCTCGAATTTTTCTCAGGTCGTAGGTTTTATAGTTTCGAATGATGGAACCTGCCGATAAAAATAATAAAATCTTTAGAAAACCATGATTTACGATATGCAGCAACGCTCCCGAGACACCGGGGGAAGCGATGGACTCCATGGAACTGAGTCCCATGACGATAAATCCTATATGGGAGATGGTACTGAAGGCCAGGAGTCGTTTGATATTGGTCTGGCTGATTCCAAAAAACAGACCACATAAAGCAGTGATCAGTCCCAGTAGGATGAAAAAATCTTTGTAGATATCCATAGGAAAGACCTGTTGGATCTTATACAGTCCGATAACTCCGCTTTTTACAATGATTCCCGAAAGCAAGGCGGAAATACTGCTGGTGGCTACACTGTGGGCTCGGGGAAGCCAGTTGTATACAGGAAAAAAAGCGGATTTTACCCCCATGGAAACGCACATTAAAACAAAGATCATAATCAGGCTTCGATCCTGTTCAACATCTACTAGGGATTCTTTTATCAGGCCCATATGCAGGGTACCAGTCATACGATAAAGCATACTGAGACCAATTAAAAACAGCAAAATTCCTGCAGTATTAAAGACCAAATAATAAATTCCGGCCCTTAGGGAAGGACCGTCTTTTTTATAAATAATCAGAATTCCCGAAAGAATTGTTGCGATTTCAATAAAAAGGAAAAGGTTAAAAAAGTCATAGGCATGCACAATCCCCATAAAAACCCCTTGCAAGAATAATAGAAAGAAATAATAGCTTGAAGATTGTTTCTGATGGGGCCAACTATAGAGGATTATAGCAAACCATAATAATACGGATAACAAAGAGAATCCATAGGTAAGGGGATTGGAAATTAAGGTGATACTGAGTTTCCCCCCAAAACCGCCCAGGGATAAGAAATACTCCCCTTCGGGAAGATATACCGAGTGATAACTAAGGCCCACAACCAATAGAAATACTTGGCTGAGTAAGGCTAGAATTCTTCCCATAGGGTGATTGATAAGATAAATCACAATGGCAAAGATTAAGGGAATCAGAATGACAAATAGAGGATAGTAACTCATTGGTTGTCCTCCTTGTTCAAAAGAATTTTCCAATCCAAGGTTCCATACTGATGATAGATTTTAATACTCATCATCAAGGCTAATGCGGTTACGGAAGCACCGATGACAATAGTTGTGATCATTAATGCCTGAGGTATAGGGTCCACCGGTTCCGCTCCAAGAGACGGAAGGATCGGTACTCCGCCCTCGGAGATATAAAACAGACGAAGAAAAAAAAGAATTACCGAAGCCTCCACCACATTAAGAAATATAATGGATTTGATCAGATGTCGGCTGGTGGCCAAGCCGTAAAGCCCCAGACCGATCATCAATAGGATTAAGGCGAGTTGCAACATTTATCTTCCCTCCTTTACAAAGCGGGTGAATATAATGGTCAGGCCAGAGGAGACTTTCAGTCCGATCAGTAGGTTTAATAACACCAGGAAAAATCTTCTGATTTCCGGATCCAAGTATCGGGGTAAGAAGTTGGTAAAAGGAGCCCCTTGGGTAACTAAACTGACAAGCCCTAAGCTCAGTAGGGATAAAAACAGGATTTTTTCCAGTCGATTCAATCGATCGGTGTTCTCCGAAGCCTTTTCCGGAATATATACAGAAATCAGTCGGGCTGTAGCAAGAATAACCCCACCCTGAAAGCCTCCTCCGGGACTGAGATCCCCAAATACGATGATGTAAAATCCAAAGAGCAGCATAAAAGGATAAAGAATTCGGCTGACCGCAAGAATGGTATCACTGTCCTTCGGTGCTGTGGCTTCCTTTGACCGGGGAACGGACTTGGAATATTCCGAAGACTGAGTCATATAAAGCACTCCTGCCGCAGAAATCAGAAGAATTCCCGCTTCAAAAATGGAATCAAAAAGTCGGTAATCCAACAAAATCGCAGCCACCAGGTTTTTGGATGCGGTATCGTCGTAGCCCCGGTCGATTACGGTCTGACCAATAGAAGTTTCTAGAGAAATGTCTGCTAAAGGGACCGTGGCTGCAAGAGCATAAATAAAAATAAAACCGAACATCAACAGCAGCACCAGTTTTTTAATCATAAATCTCATCCTCCTCTACGATCTCAAATCGAATTCGAGGATCCTCCTGAAGCACCCGTCTTAATTTATGGTGGAGAATGCTGCTTTTTTTCATTACAAATACGTATTTACCGTCCCGATGACTTTTCAAAATGATCAAATCCACATTTCGTTCCCGAAAAGCCCCTTTGATTTGAACATGATGCTCGAAAAAAATATCCAGAGTCAGATCAAAGGAATCCGTAAAGCGTTCAAGGAGTCTAAACCCGGGACAGCCTTCTTTTTCGCTGAAAAACTCATCCTCTACCCGGCTGACCACCACAAAATTTTTCTGTTTACCCAGGGCGATGATAAAAAATAGAGGCAAAAGGGCGCTGCCGATGGCAATTTCCGCTAAGGCCACATCATAGGCATAATACAAAAAGTAGAGCACCGACATTAACAGAGAAAAAATTGCAAAATAAATGATTAGGCGAAGAGATTCTTTTTCCCGTAGCATAATGATTATAAAAAAGATAATTAGGCCATAGAGTATCAGATACATCTTGTTGCACCTCACTTTTGTCTTTTAAGCGAAAGGGTATCCTTTCCTTAATCGAAAGGCGGTTAGCTTACAGAGTATGGGATTGTTTTTGTGCCGTGTTGTCCTTCGAGAATCTCTCTGGATCTTTTAAGGGAAGGCCATTAATTAATGCAGAACGCCCGATAAACTGACTGTTTAAGGGGTTGGTGATCAGGAAAAACAGCAGGATTACCAAAAGCTTTGCCGTTTCCCACTGAAAACCCATTCGAAAAACCAGGGCAAGGATAATAGAAAAGAAGGCTACGGTGTCGATCTTCGAGGCTACTAAAATTTTCAGATAAATGCTTTTGAAACGAAAGAGACCGATTACCCCGAAGATCAAAAAAATCCAGGAAATAATTAGAAAAAAATTACTGATCATTTTTGGCGGCCTCCTTCCATCAGAAAGCGGGTAATTAAAGTGACGGCTAGAAAGCCTACTATGGAAAAGGTTAGAGCAATATCGAGAAAAAAGAAATTATCCCCCTGAAAACCGATCAATAAGAGCAGTAAAACGGTTTTTCCGCTGATCAGATTCAAGGCGAGGATTCGTTCCCAAATAGTGGGACTGAAAATAAACTTAATACTGATGACGATAATGGCTAACAGAAGAAGAAAAATCGTTATCTCAATCATCGAACCCCTCCTCTTAAAAACGGCTTTTCAAACCGGTATTTAATGTTTTTTTCCAAAATTTTTCCCTGTTGAAAATCATTTTTTACAGATAGCACCAATAAGCGGCTTTTTCGTTGATCCAAAGTGATGGTACCTGGGGTTAACGTAATGGAATTGGCAATCAAGGTGGTGATAAATAGATTGTTGTTCTCTAAGTCTATGGAAAAAATAATGGGGTCCGCATTTCCTTTGATGATGGTCATCAACAGGCAAAAACCGGAATAGTACATATCCCAAATCAACCGAAGGCCATGGCAAAATAGGAGCCGGAAAGTAGGTAGGGTGAAAAAGGAGCCAAGATCATCATAAAGGGTCCCCTTTGATAAAACCACCACCAATAAAGAGAAGATCGCTCCTAAAAACACATTGCTAAAGGTAAAACTTAAGGAAAAAATCAACCAAACCCCCATCAAAAGTATAAAGAGTTTTAATTGCAAAATCTTTATATCCATGATTATTCCTCCTTTTTCCTGGTTTTCATATATTGTTTTACAATGAAAATTGATTTATTTTTACAAACTGAATTTCCCGCCTCATTGAATAATGTACCCTAGTCTAGTGATGAATATTTAATAAATATACATTAGGTGAGGAGGTCAGCTGAAGGATTTTACGTAAAGGATACCGTCGTATTTCTGTTTAGCAAATCCCAGGACCTGTTCTACGGTAAACATGGTGGTGGGCCCCATGGAATACTTTGTATAATGTTTTACCCGTTTTTTTCGTTTCCAATCTTTACGAAGAACCGTGTTGGTAAGATTGATCCACCGATCCACCACAATGCCTTTTTTCGCTAATTCCTTTTCAATATGGTGATTGCTGAATAATTCCGGGGTACCGGGATGCTTTTGGAAACCACTATTTTTTCGTACATAATCTTCCACCTTATCCATGGGCTCAATCCTGTTCATCAAGATTGGCAAGTTCGAGTCGACTTATCTGATGGACATACTGGATTAAACCGGGCGGCGGAGATAAGTATTATATCAAGTTTTTTAACATCTCAAACCCCTGGGTACTCCAGTGATCATAATTATCACCTACTTACTTCTTGTATTTGTCATGAGTTTATCACAGCCTATAGAAAAAAATGAATGAGTAGAAGGGGAATAATGGTAATTATAAAGGGTGTTTATATATTAAGTATGAACGAGGCCTGATGTTTAGCAACCGGTATAAGGGGAATATATGGAA
>SLKF01000175.1 GCA_007134725.1 Clostridiales bacterium
AATCTTTCCGATACCTACTGGGTCAGTCAATTAGGTTCCGACGAAGTCGCGGCCATGACCTTGGTATTCCCCGTAATATTTTTAATTCTTTCCATTGCCATGGGCATGAATATGGCGGGAACCTCTTTGATTTCCCAGTATATCGGCGCCAATCAGGAGCAGCGGGCGGACAAGGTTGCTTCCCAGCTTTTTTCATTTTTACTGGTCCTCTCCACCATCCTTGGTTTAGGAGGCTACTTTTTAACCCCTACCATTGTGAGCCTCATGGGGGGGCAGGGAAATGTACTGCTATACGGTTCCCAGTATCTTAGCATTATGTTTTTAGAGATGCCGGTTATTTTTATGTTTATCGTCTACAATGCCATTATGCAGGGACAGGGAAATACCTTCACCCCCATGATCTTAAATGTGGGGGGCTCCTTATTAAATGTGGTCTTGTCCCCGGTTTTTATCTTTGGCCTTGGTCCGATTCCCTTCATGGGCATTCAAGGGGCGGCCATTGCAACCTTAATCTCTCGGGCCATTTTTGTAAGTTATGGAATCTATACCTTATTCATTCGAAAAGACGGCATCAATATTCGAAAAAAATACCTGCTTCCCGACCCGGTGGTCTTGAAAAAAATCATCAAAGTAGGCCTACCCGCCTCCATCGGACAGTCCGCTGCCGCATTCGGGTTTATTATTTTAAATATGTTTGTCCTAAGCTATGGGGAATCCGCCTTAGCCGCCTTTGGAATCGGAAACCGTATCAACAGTGTGGTCATGATGCCCGCCATGGGTATCGGTAACGCCATTGCACCGATTATCGGTCAGAACCTGGGGGCGGATCAAATCCCCCGGGCCCGATCCACTTTTAAAACCAGTCTTTTGATGTCCACCCTCTTCATGGCGGTCGGTGGGTTTATCGCCTTCTGGTTTTCCGAGTCCATTATCAAGATCTTCGCCAGTGGGGACCCCCAGGTAATTGCCCTGGGTACGGATTATCTACAATTAATTTCTCTATCCATCCCCCTGATGGGAATTTTTCAAATTTTAAACGGGACCTTTCAAGGCTCCGGTCATACCATGTACTCCATGTTTATCAATATGTTCCGTCTCTGGGGACTACGGATTCCCATGATTTATATTCTGGGACGCCTTACGGACTTGGGAGCCGATGCTATTTGGTACTCCATGGTGGCGAGCAATTTCCTAATCTGTGTGATCGGAATGGGCATTTACCTCAAAGGGAACTGGGAAGAAAAAATCATTGATGAAGAGGAAGAACGGGAAATTCGGGAAGAATCTTCTAAGAAAGCTTACGCTTCTTAATAAAAATCGATTTGGATCAGGGAGAAAACCCCGGGGGCTTTCTCGTAAAATATTTTATTGTTCCCTCGTAGTTGTTTTCTTTTTTTTCACCCTATGTTATAATCTCTTTATAATTAAATATCTTCGCTAGGGGTGCCGTTGGCTGAGAGGATTTTCTCCAACCCTTTAAACCTGTAGGTTAGTACCTGCGTAGGGAAGCTCAATCTTGAGTGAGTACTTCAATTCACTCTTTTTTGCATCCTAGGGATAAATTTATTAACTAAATTTGAAAGGATGTGTTTTTTTATGTTCAATAACTTTGACATTCAATTGGATCAATTATCTTTAGAGGTATGGGTCATCCTGGGCGTTATGATTCTTATACCTGTCATGCTACTCCTTTTTCATCGCAGTCGGAAAAGCCAGGGAGGCCGGTTACTGCAAACAAAGGTTTTGGTCTATGGTAGTCTTTGCGTCGCTTTATCCTTTTTACTCTCCTACATTCGTCTGTTTCGAATGCCTCAAGGAGGCAGTGTGACCCTCGCCGGTATGCTCCCGATTATTATTTTTGCCGTAGCCTTCGGCCCTTTACCCGGAATTTTAGCCGGTTTCGCCCTGGGGCTGCTAAACCTTATTCAAGACCCCTATATTGTTCACTGGATGCAGATTTTCTTGGACTACCCCTTAGCCTATGGAGCCTTGGGACTGGCGGGAATCTATAGAAAGCATCTCGGTATCAGTGCCTTGATTGGTGGTTTAGGCCGACTGTCCCTGAGTTTTTTATCGGGAATCATTTTCTTTCGGGAATTCACCCCCGATGGGTGGAACGATTATCTTTACTCCATCGTCTATAACGGGTCTTTCATCGGGGCGGAAATTGTTATCATTATTATACTGCTCCAAGTTCCCCAGGTGCAATCCGTCTTAAAACAAATGCGAAAAGGTACCCTTCTTTCCAACTGATTCCCAGGTTTTCCATAATTGCCTGTTATCTTTTCTTATTTTTGGTTATATATACCCTGAGGCTTCATTTTATGGAAGCCCCAAAATTAGATTAATAGGAGGGTTTATTTTATGGAAGGATTCGGAACTTTTTTTCAAACAGGTGATTGGAAAGGCGAAAAACATGTACCGGTTATTCACGCACCGGAAAAGGTAACCGCAGGAGAAAAATTTGAACTAAAAATGTCAATCGGTGATGCTGTTGGGCACCCCAATACCTTTGAGCATTACATTTCCTGGTTTAAGTTAATGTTTCATGCGGATGGGGCAAAATTCCCGATCGAACTGGCAAGCTTTGATTTTGCTGCCCACGGAGAGAGCGACATATTTACAGAGCCTACGGGACTTACCTCAGTAAAACTTCAAAAATCCGGAACGGTATATGCCCTTAGCTACTGTAATATCCATGGCTTATGGATAAATAGCCAAAAAATCGAAGTAGAGTAATCGATTTTTTATCATGAAGAATTAACAAAGCACTAGAACAAAGGAGATGCCTCGGCATCTCCTTTGTTCTGTAATACTTCGATAAAAACTCTATATTCTTATGCTCTCACTTCATACCGGCTAGGAGTTAATTTTTACATGGACCAATATTATGCTATTTGTACGGCCCTGGGATCCTATAAAATCGGTGATAAGAGCCGAGCTGCCGACTCCTTTAAACGGCTCATGGTGGAACGCTTCTCATACTCTTCTAAATAAATCCTTTTACTTTGCCGGAGATCTTCAAAAAAATCTCCTTTTACCCGCTTGGTAATTTTCTCATCGTAAATAAATGCATTTACTTCAAAATTCAACTCCAAACTTCGATTGTCGAAGTTTGCGGTACCGATGGATGTCACCTGATCGTCGGTCATGATGATTTTGCTGTGCACAAAACCCTTTTGGTACTGATAGATCTTTACTCCCGCTTCCAACAGTTCTGTAAAGTGGGATTTGGATGCCCAAAAAACCGTTCGATGGTCCGCCACACTGGGTAGCAGGATTCGAACATCCACCCCCCGAAGTCCTGCGGTTTTCAGGGCCATTAAGATTCCTTCGTCAGGGACTAAATACGGGGTGGTAATGTACACACTTTTCCGAGCGGCGGTAATGGCGGTAAAGTAAGCCTGTTGAATGGTGTGCCAGTACATATCCGGCCCACTGGAAAGAATCTGCACCCCTTTTTCCCCTTGATAACCCTGCCTTGGGAAATAACGGGGATCGTCCAGCTCTTCATTGCTGACAAAATACCAATCCTTTAGAAAGATGGTTTGCAGGACGTAATTCGCCTCTCCAAGAATTTTTACATGGGTGTCTCGCCAAAACCCCAACTTCTTATCCCGACCCAGATATTCATCCCCGATGTTGATCCCTCCCGTAAAGCCCACCTTACCGTCTACCACCAGTATTTTACGATGGTTCCGATAGTTTAGCCGACTTCCGAAAAAGGGGAGGGTTACGGGCAAAAAAACCGCTACCTGTACTCCGGCTTTTCTCATGGGGCCAAGATAATCTTCTTTCAGTTCCCAGGATCCTACCGCATCATAAATCAGTCGAACCTCAATGCCTTCTTTGGCTTTACGGATCAGGGCCCGTTGAAATTTCCTGCCGATTTCACTATCCTTAATAATAAAGTATTCCATATGGATATGGTCTTGAGCGCTTTCAATGGACTTTAACATTTCCGTAAAGGTTTGGGCTCCGTTTTTTAATATTCTCACCTCATTATTAAAGGTGATGGGAGAATCTCCGTTTCGTAGAATGAGGGGTACCATTTTCGCCCGGGCATCATTGAAATTTTTCTTAAAAAACTTTCCGAATTGGGTGAAGGTTATTTGGGTATCCAGCAGTCTTTTTAGCACGCGATAATCCTGTTTCCTTTTTTTAATAAAGGTTTTTTTCTTACGATGATTTTGCCCAATGTACAAATATAAAAAGATTCCCACCAGGGGCAGAAATATCAATACCAAAATCCAGGCCATGGTTCGGGTAGGATTCCGATTTTCCAGTATGATAATAAGGCTAAGTACGATTACCGTCACTACAAAAATCCCGATGAGTATGGCTAGATAAACCATCCGACCCCTCCCCTTCTAGTTGCTGAGTTTTTTTAATGTAATATGCTCTTCCGATGTTAGAATGATCTTGATCAGTTTTTCCAGGATTTTATCTTTATTGAAACGCAGCAGCAGTGCACTGCTTTGAAATAGAATACTTGTACTTTTTTCCATGGGAAGCTCTCGACGGTTGATCTCCCGGATGAACTCCTGAAGACCATAGATCTTGAAGAGCTCCACTTTTTCATGGGCTGCAATTTCTTCAAACAGTTTTAACACCAGTTCTCCATAGGAAACTTCCTTCCTACACCCTAAGAGTTGAATAAGTTTTGGTACAAGTTCTTCCAGCACCAAACGGTTTTTAGGAAGATCCCTGGATAGCCCCAGGAGACTTCCGATTTTTTCCATGGTCTCTCCTTTAAGATCCTGTAAATATTTTATCCCTTCCAAATCTTTGATCTCTTCCCGAAGGTAGTAGTTCTCCCCATGGTACTTCCGAAAAACCTTTAAGGTGTCATAATAACCCAGTTTAATATTAAACCCGGCTTTTTCCTTGGATAAATCCAAGATATTTCCCAGATCATGCTTGGGCTGAATATATGTAACTTCCAGGTCTTTAAAGTTTACTTTCTTGATTCGCCCCTTGCTCATTAATCGAACCGCCACCACTTTTTTATACCCTTTTTGATAAAGCATATTAATGGGAAGATTGTTATAAAATCCTCCATCCAGAAAGGTTTTCCCATCGATTTTTTCCGGCTTGAAAATCGGAAGATAGGAAGAGGCCAATAAATAGTCTGCCATCTTTCCCCTAGGAACCTCTTCCTTGAAAAGCTCTAAAGGCTTCAAATCCGTTAAGGATACTGTAACAAATCCAAAATCTTTTTTGGACTTTCGAATAACCTCTTCCTTTGTGGTTTCCCGAATCATTTTTACCAAGGGACCCACATCCAGTCCCACATCCTTGATAAAACGCTGGGCCTGTTCCAACACCAACTGAATTTGATCGGGCTTGATTCCGGTTTCCATCAGCATATTATATAATTTTGAATCAATATTTAATATTTTTTCCGGTGCAATTTCCTGCCATATTTCATAGGCTTTTTCATAATCTTCCTGAATCATCAACGCACCGTTTAAGGCGCCGATGGATGTTCCCGTAATGCCGTCGAATTCCATACCCAACTCTCGAAAAGCCTTCCATGCACCAAATTGATAAGCCCCTTTAGCCCCTCCACCCTCTAAGGAAAGTCCTAACATCTCATTCCCCTTCTTTCTTGGTATTTTTGTAATTTTAATCTCCCGGATTTTGTTCTTCCATGTATTCTATACCCATTAACAGCAAAATTGAACAAATAAAGAACCTCTCTTTTATTAATCAGAGAGGTTCTTTTGAATAACCTTCTTTAATCCCAGTAACAGGTTTAAATTGCTTCCCAGGCTTAAACCGTCCACGGTCATGGCTCTTACTTTACTACAACCATCTACTCCCCCAAGCTCTGTCAGGGTTTTTAGCAGACGCACTTCTTCCTTTTCTTCCTGCAATAGATCCATATCACTAAGAATCGAAAGCCCTGCCACAAGACCGTAGGCTCCCCAATTGGAAACCCCGGCAATAATCAGATAATCCGCCGATGATGTGGCAAATATTCTCTCTCCCTGAAAAACAAAGGGAATCCCCGCTTCCCGGACCTTCCCCATACCCATTTCATTGCCCCCATCTCCGATGGCCAAGGTAATGATTTTTTGCTCCTTCGCCATTTTCATTAAGGGATCCAAATCCCCCACGAAGGCGGTGATGTCTTCCCCTCTCATGGAATGATATTTTCCATCCATTGCTTTCCCCGGTCTTTCGATAGCAATCATATGGGTAGGTTCAAAGCCGTTCAATATCTCCTGCAGCTCTTTTTCATCTACATTAATCGGAACCGAGTAAATATTTCCACTGATTTCTTTGACTTTTTTTAGGCCTTCCAGAATTTTTTTCGAATACTGATCCGTCACAATCAATACTTCTTTGCCTAAATCCTCCAAGGCTTTTGCCAAGGCAATGGATCCCAGAGGACCGTCACTTTCTCCTGCCAGGCATTCGGGAACGGTAAAGCCGGTTACGATTAACACCCGCTTTCCCTGATAAAGAGAGAGAAGTCCTTTGTAATAATCTTCAAAGGAGTTCAGACGTTTGGAAATTCCTCTTTTCCCTTCATCCTCCGTAAAAATTTCTTCAATTTCCTGAAAAGGCTCTTCTTTAAGGGATACGCCCCTCATGTTCAACCCCTCCTTTTCCTCTGTTAATCATAAATAAAAGGGCCAGAGTTTCTGACCCTTTTATTTTGGGGGAGAAAGACTAAGATTCCTGAACCGCAGTCTTTCCGTCTCTAGTTCTGATAACCTGTAGTGCCACTACTGCAATTAATATGGCAAGTCCTGCAAGATCGATTAATTTATTTGGATGAATCAGAAGCAGGGAAGCGACTAAAAACATTACCCGCTCATAAATCTTTGTATTGGTCAACAGATAACCCTGTACCGCAGCTCCGAAAGACACTACCCCAAGAACGGCGGTAATGATGGCCAGTGCGGCTTCAAAGAAGGTAACATCAATTAATAATAACTCCGGGCTCATGGCGAAAATATAAGGAATTAAAAAGCCTGCGGAAGCGAGTTTCAATGCGGCCAGTCCGGTTTTAAAGGAATCTCCGCCGGCAATCCCGGCTCCTGCATAAGCGGCCAAGGCTACCGGTGGTGTCACGTCTGCAATTACGCCGAAATAGAGTACAAATAAATGGGCGGCAAGTAATGGAACGCCCAGTTCCAGTAGAGCTGGTACGGCCATGGTGGCAAGCACAATATACTTTGCCGTCGTGGGAAGTCCCAGTCCAAGGATAATAGAAGCCAACATCGTTAAAAACAAGGTTGGAAGCAACAGTCCGCCCGCTAATCCAACGATTAAGTTCGCGAAGGTGAGTCCTAAACCGGTCAAGGTAACAACGCCCACAATGAGACCGGCACAAGCACAGGCCGCGGCCACACCGATTGCTTTTTTCGCTCCATCCTGTAGGGCATGAAGGATTTTGGGAATATTCACCCGGGTATGTTTTCTAAACATACTGACCACTAAGGCGATAAGAATACTCCAATAGGCTGCCCCTAACGGGGAGAATCTTACCAATAAAAAAACCACGGCAATCAATGGAATAAATAGATGAAAGCCCTCTTTAAGCACTTTTTTAAAATCCGGTAAATCCTCTTTTTCCATGCCTTTCAATCCTTTTTTTGAGGCTTGAAGGTGAACCATGGTAATTACCCCGACATAATATAGTAATGCGGGAACAATGGCACTAATTACAATTTGAATGTAAGGAATCCCTGTAAACTCCGACATAATAAAAGCGGCGGCGCCCATGATCGGTGGTAGAATTTGTCCTCCGGTGGAAGCAGCGGCTTCTACGGCTCCCGCAAAAGTAGGCTCATAACCGACTTTTTTCATTAGGGGGATGGTAAAGGCCCCGGTGGTTACCGTATTGGCAATAGAACTTCCGGAAATCGAACCCATAAAACCACTGGCGATAACCGCAGCCTTTGCGGGCCCTCCCTTACGGGTTCCGGCTCCGGCGAAAGCGATATCGATAAAGAACTGTCCCACGCCGGTAATTTCCAAAAAGGAACCAAAAAGTATAAACATAAACACAAAGGTTGCAGAAACCCCCAGGGGTGTTCCGAAAATCCCTTCGGTGGTCATATACATCTGGTTGACAATCCGTTGAACCGAGTAGCCTCGATGCCCTAACATTCCGGGGATATAAGGTCCTACATAGGTATAAACCAAAAATACCATAGCAATAATAGGTAGCTGGGGTCCAATGCTTCTTCTTGTCACTTCCAACACTAATATTATTGTGATAACGCCCATTAACATATCCAAGGAAGTGGGCCGTCCCATTCTTAATACCAGCTGATCAAACATCAATAAAATATATCCGGTAACCATGATGCCACCTGCGGCAAAAATCCAGTCAAAAAATTGAATTTTCGTTTTATCAAATCGTTTACTGGCAGGATACAGCAAAAACCCCAACACCAAAACAAACATCAGGTGCACTGCCCGCTGTTTCATGGCTAAAAGAATTCCGAAACCTGCGGTATATAGGTGAAACAGTGACATAGCAATGGCAATAATTGCAACCGCCATTCCCAACTTCCCTGCAAGCTTTCTCACATTTGACGAAACATCAAATTCTGCCAGTTTTTCGTCTATATCAACATCCAAACCTTCTATTTCCTGGATGCTCTTTTTCTCTTCTGTAGACAATGTATTTCCTCCTTTCAATAAAACAAACTTTCCAAAGTTGTTATCGTTTTCTCTTCAATCAATAGCAAACTTCCGGTTTCAAGGTATTCGTCAAAAGAAATCGTAGTTTCTTCGTTATAAATCAAACGATGATTGGTAGTCTTTCCCGTACGCATACGAATTTCCGGTAAACGGACATTGATGCCCTCATTAATGTATCGCCCGTCAACTTTTGTGAAATTTTCAAAAGCTTCCGAAGGAAGACCCGCTCCAAAGGATTCGTACTCCGTGCGAAGCAACAGAATTTCTCCTTCTTCTATGGTAAAAACATCTTTTACTTCGGTTCTCATTACAGAGTGATCATAGATAATTGCAAATTCATAAGGCGCTTGTTCAGGGAAAAAAAATAATTGATCTTTCTCTGTACTGATGGCGATACCTTTTACAGGCCAGATAAGAAAAAGTAGTACAATCATCATAAACAAAAGAATAAAAGGGATTCCCCTTTTAAAAGAACACAAGGGAAGGTGCCCTGGTTTAGGCACCCTATCCTTGCTAGCATTCTCTTCATCTTCGGTTTTTATTTTATTCCATTTCATCAAAATATCGCTGGGTGCCCGGGTGTAGCTCTAAAGACATTCCCTCAAGAGCCCCTTCCAGACTTACATCCCCACCTCGTGCGTGGGCACTTTCAAGATCACTTAAGTTTTCAAATAATGCTTTTGTAATCTCATATACCAGATCATCTGAAAGTTCCGCTCTTACGGTAAGCATGGCCATTACCGCTACTGCATCTACTGATTCATCCTGATTTCTGTAGGTTCCGGCTGGAATTTCTACCTGTGCATAGTAAGGATAATCAGAAACAATCTCATCGATCTTATCTTGGGAAATCGAAAGCAGCACAACACTATGTTGTGTGGAAAGGTCTGTGATTGCAGCAGTTGGAGTTCCTGCAGTTACAAAAGCCGCATCTACATGTCCGTCTCGAAGATTATCTGAGGCTTCAGCAAAGGACAAATAATCCGGGGTAATGTCATCATAGCTAAGTCCATGGGCAGCTAAAATTTGTCGTGCATTGGCTTCTGTACCACTACCGGGAGCGCCTACGGCTACTCTTTTTCCGGCTAAATCTTCAATACTTTCAATGCCTGCACCGGCGTCAGCAACAATTTGGATGGTTTCCGGATACAATGTTGCCAGGCCCCGTAGGTTTTCCATAGGCTCTTCCGCTTCAAACATCTCAATGCCTTCATAGGCATAATAGGAAATATCATTTTGAACCATGGCAAAATCAACTTCTCCGTCATTGAGTAAGTTTACGTTTTCTACGGAGGCTCCTGTAGACTCGGAGTTGGCCGTTACACCCTCCACATAATCATTAATAATATTAGCAAATGCCCCTCCTAGAGGATAGTATACTCCCGTTGTACCACCGGTTGCAATGGCCACCCGATCAGGACTTTCGCCTCCTTCTTCAACTTCTCCGTTATCGTCGTTTCCACATCCTACCATAAATAGGGAAAATAATAAGACACTGATTAATAATAGGGTAATAATTCTACTCTTTTTCATGAATTTCATTCCTCCTTAGATAAGTTTTTTCCATTTTACCAACAAACTATTCCGTACTACTACATTATATAAGGCCTTACGATGAAACCGACTAAAACCTACAGAATCCTACTCGGAATAATTTAAAAAGTTGTAATTCTCTGATAAGTTCCTTTCGAGAGAGGGTTTTTTTATAAATACTCCTGCTTTATTTCTCTTAACATTCCTTCTAAAAACCGTTTCACATTGATTTTCGGCTTTTTATCCGACTTTTTTTGAATCCGCAGCATTTCTTCCCGAATGGTGGCAAAATCAAATAATCGATGGCCAAAGCGCTCAAACTTGGGATGATGGTAGTCTTCAATGCCTAAATTCCCTAAATTATTCAAGGCGTACTCAATGGTTCTTCGCATTCTTCGTTCAATGGCTTTTTCACTTCTGGCTACATCAAAATTCCCCCTTTTTTCATAACCCTGTCCGATCTTTTCATAAAGCACCTTTAAATTTTGTAATAGCTTAACATCTTCGGGATACTCCATGGCGGAAAGAATATGCATGGCCTCCAGAATATCTCGACTGCCACTTTGACTTAGAATTCCTAGATCCATGGCAATGTTTTCCGCAATGTTTTCGGCTTTTTCTTTTTTGGTAAAGGATTCCCCCTTTAAATTTTTCATTTGAGCCGAGGATGTATGCCCATAGTCTTGATTATTGATAAACAGCTGCAGATTTTGAAAGGTTTTTTCCAATCCCCTATATTGCAGTACTTTTCTAACTACATGAGATACTTCTTCTTTGTTGATCGGTTTATGAATATAGAATTCCACCCCCGCTTGATAAGCCTCCCGAACCATCATTTTATCCGTGATTTTGGAGAGCAGGACGAATGAACCTCGATAATCCGAACGTTTTAGTTTTTTTATGGTTTCAATCCCGTCCAGCTCCGGCATAAGAAGATCTATCATTACTAAGTCCGGTTGCAAATCCAAAACCATATCAATGGCCTCTGACCCATCCTCCGCTTCTCCGATGACTTGTCCGATACCTTCTTCTTCAATAATATTGGAAATCATCCTTCGTACCCCGGAATCATCATCCACCACGAGAATCTTATTTTCATAGTTCACTGTAATCACCTCGAATCACATAATTTTCTTCAACTCTAATCATAAAAGTGGTACCCTTTCCCTCTTCACTGGTAACCGAAATCCTTCCCTTGAGTAATTCCACAAGGTTTTCCACATGGGATAGTCCCAGACCATTAGAATAGCAACCGGAAACCTCATCCAGCTTATTGGAAAACCCGGGAACGAATATATGACCTACATCCTTTGAAGAGATCCCCCTTCCCGTATCACTTACTTTTATAATCAAATCTTTTTCCTGTTTAGCCAGTTGCACATGAATGTTACCTCTTCTTGGAATGGCTTCCACCCCATTGGCGATGATATTGTTCAGGATCGATGTCCAGGCTAAAGGATCTTTCGGATAAAAATCCAGCCCCAGGTCCTTTGTGAAGTGCACGTGTTTATCCGTGTCACTACTATAGGTTTGGTGTACCTTAATGGATAATTCCAAAATTTCCGAAAAAGTGTATTCCGTTCGCTCCGGTGCCTTCAAAAGCTTTTTCAAACCTCCATTGATACGGGTGTAATCATGTTTGACTTCATGCATCATCCGAGAGATCTGCAGTGCTTTTTTCCCTAACTCCCGTTCATTCTTTTCCATTAAGGACTTATATATTTCATAGCTCTCTTTGGTGAGTCGTTCCATGTCCTGGGCAGACTTTTGAATGTAGAAAACTTCCGCCTGCAAAGAACTGGTTAGCAGCACCAACTCTTCCAGTTTCTTTTTTTCCGCTTGTCGTATCAGACGTAAGCTTTGATTCTGGCTCGTAGAATACAGTCCCGTTACAAAAAACATCCGCAGGAGCCCAACGATTAAGAGGCTTAGAAGATGCATGGGAAAAGAAGATCCTTGGATCAGCTCCTGAACAATGATAAAACGAAGGGCTATTTCAAAGATATTGGAAGTAAAATCAATCACTCCGAGAGCAAACCCCATGTGAATCGGTCGATTTTCGAGGGTAAGTACTTTTGAGTATTTTAGCAATACCGCAAATAAAGTATAGTACAAGGAACCGGGGATATGATCAAGGAGGGTTTCCACTAGTAGTCCATCCCCTGCCCGCAAGCTGATCCAGGTACGAAATCCTAAAATCGCGATAGAAACCAAGACTCCCGTCCACAGTACCGGTATTTCTTTTTTATATAGGCAGCCCATGGCAAACACAATGACGCCAAGACCTATACGAAAAGTGGTATCAAAGGGATGGACTCTAAGCTGTGCTGCAAAAACCGTTAAAACTACGACTACTAATATATCCAGTAGGACTCTTTTCTTCATATCCATTCTCCCGTTTCCATAGTTAAGTTCTTCTGTCAGATTTTTCAGGTTATTAATTCATTTTATCCTTTATCAAAAAAAAAGGCAAGGGACTTACGTCCCCGCCTCTTCTAAAGCTCGTTTCCTCTTTAACTTATTTTTGTTCCGCCAGTCTCTTGTATCCTTCATATCGTTCTTTTGCATCTTCCTCTGAGCGCTTAAATAATTCTTCTGCAACCCCGGGGAAAGTTTTCGTTAAGGATGCATATCGAACCTCACTCATTAAGAAGTCTTTAAAGGATTTTGTGGGCTCTTTGGAATCTAATACAAAGGGATTCTTTCCTTGCTCCTTAAGAAGAGGATTGAATCGGTATAGATGCCAGTATCCTGCGTCCACCGCTTCTTTTTGCTGTCTTTGGGTAGCTCCCATACCACTGGTAATTCCGTGGGCTATACATGGAGAGTACGCAATGATCATAGAAGGTCCGTTATAAGCTTCCGCTTCTTTAATGGCTTTTAATGCTTGATTTTTATCGGCACCCATGGCAATTTGTGCAACGTATACATATCCGTAGTTGGTTGCCATTATGCCTAAGTCTTTCTTCTTGGTCTTCTTACCGGAAGCTGCAAATTTAGCAACGGATCCAGTTGGAGAAGCTTTGGAAGATTGTCCTCCGGTATTGGAGTACACTTCCGTATCCATAACCAATACGTTTACGTCTTCACCGGAAGCCAACACGTGGTCCAGTCCGCCGTAACCAATATCATAGGCCCATCCGTCTCCACCGAAAATCCACTGAGAATTCTTAATCAGATAGTTTTTCTTCTCAAGAATTTCCGCAACTTCCGCCACGTTCTTTTCTTTTTCCAATAATGGAAGCATTTCGATGGTAGCCTCTTTCGAACCTTTTCCATCTTCTTTGTTTTCGATCCATTTATGGAAGACTTTTTCAAGTTCATCGGAAACATCGGCTTCCTTCATTAAGTCTTCAATCTTATCTCGTAGTTGCATAGCGGCCAGTTTCATACCGTAACCATATTCTGCATTGTCTTCGAATAAGGAGTTTGCCCATGCAGGACCTTGTCCATCTTCGTTCTTGCAGTATGGTACCGAAGGTGCGCTTCCGCCATAAATGGAAGAACAACCGGTGGCATTGGCAATAACCATTCGATCTCCGAAGAGTTGGGTGATCAACTTCACATAAGGGGTTTCTCCACAACCGGCGCAGGCTCCTGAGAATTGGAATAGAGGCTGCTTGAATTGTGAGCCTTTAAGGTTTTCCGTATTGGTTAAGTGCGCTCGATTTTCCAAGGTCATGGCATAATCCCAGTTTTCCTTTTCTTTAGCTGCCTGCTCTTCCATGGGTTTCATAATCAGTGCCTTGCCCTTAGGTGCGGGACAAATATCTGCACAGTTTCCACATCCGGTACAATCCAGAGGGGTCACTTGAATCTTGTATTCATATCCTGCAAACTCTTTACCCATCGCTTTTAAAGTTTCCATTTCCTGAGGTGCATTCTTTCGCTCTTCTTCCGTTAGGATTACGGGACGAATGGCTGCATGAGGACAAACGAAAGCACATTGATTACATTGAATACAGGTTTCTTTTTGCCACTCCGGAACATTAACTGCGATTCCACGTTTTTCAAACTCTGTGGTTCCCAGTGGGAAGGTTCCGTCCGCCTTGTCTGCAAAAGCACTTACAGGAAGGTCGTCTCCTTTTTGTGCATTCATCGGCTCCAGGATATCCTTAATAAATGCGGGTTTCTTTCCGAAAGAATCTTGGTTTCCGCCTGCATTTGACCAATCGTCGATTACATCTTTTTCGACCTTCACAAGGCCATTCATACCTTGATCAACGGCTTTTTGGTTCATGGAAACAATTTTTTCCCCTTTGCTGCCGTAGGCTTTTACGATGGCTTTTTTCAAGAAATCTCCGGCTTCATTTACATCAATCACTTCTGATAGTTTAAAGAAGGCGGATTGCATAACCATGTTGATTCGGTTTCCAAGTCCGATATCCTCGGCGATTTTCGTACCGTCGATAATATAGAACTTAATGTCATTTTCCTTAATATAGTTTTTAAGGGTTCCGGGCAGTTTCTGATCCAATTCTTCCGGTGTCCATAAACAGTTGAGAAGGAAGGTTCCGCCTTTTTTAAGTCCCTTTAATAAATCATACTGATTTACATAAGCTTGGTTGTGACAGGCAATGTAGTCGGCCTCATCAATTAAATAGGTGGATCGAATGGGTTCGTCTCCAAATCTTAAGTGAGATACTGTAACCCCACCGGATTTTTTCGAGTCATAGGAGAAGTAGGCCTGTGCGTACTTATTAGTGTTCTCTCCAATAATTTTAATCGCTTCTTTATTGGCTCCAACGGTTCCGTCAGATCCCAGTCCCCAGAATTTACATCGAATGGTTCCTTTAGGCTCTGTAACAATCTTATCCTTCAGGTCCAGACTTAAGTGGGTCACATCATCATTAATTCCCACGGTGAATCCGTTTTTAGGGGTTTCTTCTTTTAATTCATCAAATACCGCTTTGATCTGGGTTGGGGTAGTATCCTTAGAACCCAGTCCGTATCGGCCTCCGATGATCATCGGTCGGTCTTCTTTGGTATAGAAAATGCTTTGAATGTCCTGATATAAAGGCTCTCCTAAAGAACCGGGTTCTTTGGTTCGATCCATTACCGCAATCTTCGCAGCTGTACTTGGATACACATCAAAGAAGTATTTTGCAGAGAAAGGTCTGTAAAGGTGCACTTTTATGGCTCCGACTTTTTCTCCTTTTTCCATTAGATAATCCACAGTTTCTTCAATGGTTTCCGTTACGGATCCCATGGCGATGATAATTCTTTCTGCATCTTTCGCGCCATAGTAAGTAAAAGGCTTATATTCCCGGCCGGTTTTTTCACTGATTTTTTCCATATAGTCGTTCACTACATCGGGTAAATCCGTGTAATAAGGATTGGAAGCTTCCTTTGCCTGGAAAAACACATCAGGGTTTTGAGCCGTTCCTCGAAGTACGGGACTCTGAGGATTTAGGGATTTGTTTCGAAATTCTTTAATTTTTTCCATGTCCACAAGTTCTTCCAGTTCGTCGTACTCGATCAGTTCCACTTTTTGCATTTCATGAGAGGTTCTAAAACCGTCAAAGAAATGTACAAAAGGCACACTGGATTTGATGGCTGCTAAGTGGGCAATTCCGCCGAGATCCATTACTTCCTGCACACTTCCGGAAGCTAGCATGGCACATCCGGTTTGTCGGGTAGCCATAACATCGGAATGGTCACCAAAAATGGATAAGGCATGTCCTGCTAAGGCCCGTGCACTTACATGAAATACTCCCGGTAATAATTCTCCTGCGATTTTATACATGTTTGGAACCATAAGCAATAATCCTTGAGATGCGGTGTAGGTTGTGGTAAGTGCTCCACCTTGTAGTGATCCGTGAACAGCTCCCGCTGCGCCTCCCTCAGATTGTAGTTCTGACACACGTACTTGTTGTCCGAAAATGTTTTTCTTACCGTTAGCACTCCACTCATCCACATTTTCTGCCATATTGGATGAAGGGGTAATTGGATAGATCGCTGCCACATCGGTGAATGCATAGGATACATAGGAAGCCGCCGCATTACCATCCATGGTTTGTGTTCTTCTTGTCATTTTCATTCCTCCCTTTATATAATATTGATGTACTTTTAACAAATTAGAAAAAGTCTTTAAACTAGCTTGCACATGGTTCCATTATAGTAAAAAAAACAATCTTTTTATAGGGGGAATTTGTGTAAACCTTAAAAAATTTTAAGAAGACTGTGGGTGCATTGTTCCATCCAGTGGATTCCAGTAGATCCCACTTCCTTTTTTCTTTTTCATTGAATGCTGATTTTTGCAACTTTTTTGAATAATAATTGTTTTTAATCATTCCCCGGGAGCATTAGTCCCCTTCTTTGTTAAATTTTGTTGAATTTTGTCGTATTTACCGCTATACTTAAATTTGTACTCATTCCATTAATCGGAGGAAGTGAACGTTATGAAAAAAATACTGTATTTAATCAAGGAGAAGCGCCCCTTGCAGGTTCGTTTGCTAGCGCTTTTTTTAATCTTAATCTATCTTCCCATTTTATTTAATGTATTATTTATTCAACGACAAACCATCGCTACTGTAAGAGATGATAAATTAACCAGCATCGAAGAGTCTCTACAACGAACCACCGATTCCCTCGACCAAACCGCAGTGGATATGGCAAAACTTCTGGAAGATCGTTCCAATCAACCGGGGATCCAAAAGGGGGTAGAGGATTATTACCAGCTTCCTGAACAAGGTCAGGTGAACTTTCATCAATATATGGACCGACAGCTGAGGGATATTGAAAACACCTCCCTCTACCTGCGCCATAGTAGCGTATTCACCTTAGAAGGGGATTATTTTACCCCGGAAGCATTTTGGCATGAAGACATCAGTGAAAGCTCTTTTTATCAGGATCTGATTGCAGAAGCCCTGGAAGAGGGCTGGCATTTTTTACCTCCGGAAGAGATTTATGATCCGGTTTATTATGAAGAAGTCCACAACAGAGAAATCACCCAAAGTCTTGTTTATGTCCAAAGTCTTACGAACCTGGAAGGAAATGCAATAGTAGGTTATATGGTTTCCGTAATCGATCAGGAAAGTTTTATGGAACTCTACCAAAATGTTTTCATCGGAGAGCAAGGACGCTTAGCTCTATGGAACCATGAAAAAGAGCCCTTAAACACAGCGGAAGAACAAGCTTTTCCCATGGACCTTCGAGCCGAAATTTTTCAAACGGAGAATTCCAACACCTTGGAAGTGGGGGGAGAATCCATGGTTTTCTACTCGGTTTCCCTGGAGTCTTTTCCCGGAATCTTAACCGCAAGAATACCCGAATCTTATTTAACCCGGTCCATCGAAGGGCCGCTTCGACTAAACCTTTATTTGATGATGTTGATCAGTACCTTGATTTCCATATGGGTTTTCATAGAAATTATAATTATTTCCAATATTGCATCGGAAAAAGAAACCGCCCATAATCGCTTAACCTTAAGTGAAGAACTCAATGAGAAACTACGGATGTACAAACATGATTTCTCCAACCACTTGCAAATTATCCAGGGGCTTATCCAGCTAGACCGTGGGGACCGGGCCTTAGCCTACTTAAAGAAAATTTCCGGACAGGGAAAAATGATTTATGATACCTATGACATTGGGATTCCCGAGATTGAAGTGGTAATGTACGATGCCCTGCACCGGGGGCAAAAGGAAGATATAGAAGTGAATATTAAAACCATGGAACTTCCCCCTTCCCTGGGGATGAACATCTATGATTTGGTCAAGTGCCTGACCAATCTAATAAAAAATGCCTTCGAAGCCATGGCCCTTCATCCGGTAAAGTACCGTGTCTTAACCATCGAACTCTTTGAGGAAAAGGATTATTATGTTTTTAAGGTCAGCAACAATATCCCCTTGATTTCCGAGGAAGACCAAGCTCGAATTTTCGAGAAGGGCTTCACGACCAAAGAGAAGGGCGACGGATTCGGCTTGTACATGGTACGGTCCTTACTTGAAAAGAATCAAGGCACCGTTGATTTAATCGTGGATCAAGAAGGAAATCATTTTTACCTGCGAATCCCTAAAAGAAAATAAAAAAAAGACTACCGAAGATTCCTTATGTCGGTAGTCTTTTTTTTACTCTGCCGCTTTTTCTCCGGCGATGATTCCCGAGGACCAGGCCCACTGCAGGTTAAAGCCCCCACAGTCCCCATCCACATCCAGAATTTCTCCCGCAAAATAAAGCCCCTTGATCTTTTTCGATTCCAGGGTTTTGGAATGCACCTCATCGGTTCGAATTCCTCCGGCGGTAACCTGTGAATCCTCCCAGGATAAGGTTCCGGTGGATTGCAGTCCACAGTTTTTTAATATTTTTGCCAATCTTCGAAGGTCTTTATCGGTTGCTTCTTCACAGGGCTTTTTCATATTGTTGATTCCGATTTCTTTTAAGATCACGGGAATCACTTTTTTATTTAAGATTCCGATCAGGCTGAAATCAAAAGGCTTTTTCCCATCCAGGCTCACCAGCATCCATAGGGTTTCATAAAGTTTTTCTTCCGTCGCCTGGGGAAAAAAGTCCAGAACCACCCAGGGCACCTTATTATTTTGCAAGCACTCCTGTACGCCTCGGCTTACTTGCAGTACCGGGGGACCGGAGACCCCATAGTCTGTAAAAAGCACTTCTCCCATTTCTTTTCTCAGGATTTTTCCTTCCGACACCAGTGCTATGCTTCCTTGAATTTTCACACCTTTTAGACTTCGAAAACTGCGGTGATCCCATTTGATCTGTACAAGAGCAGGAAAAACCGGGGTCAGTAAGTGGCCTAGACTTTTTCCCAAATCATAACCGCTGCCATTGGAACCTAACTTGGGTGTGGATTTTCCTCCCGTAGCCAAAATTACAGCGTCTCCCCTAATCCTAGCTTGAGATTTTGTCTCCAGAACAAATTGCTTATCCTTTTTCCAAAGGCTTGTCACCGGGTCTCCCAGGATTTGATGCACCCCCAACTTCTCTACTTCATAGCGCAAAAGATCTAAGACGCTGCTACCCTGATCCGAGATCGGATAGACTTTTCCCTCTTCCTCTACCTTCGTCTCCAATCCCAACAACTGAAAAAAACGAAGGGTCTCCTCCACATTCACCTGGGACAGGGCCCCTTCCATAAATTTCGGGTTTTCTCCGTGATAATGGATCCTATTCGCGGTGATATTCGATAAATTGCATCGTCCGTTTCCCGTGGCAAGAATTTTCTTTCCCACACGATTCTGACTCTCTATGAGAACCACTTCAGCTCCTTTTCTTGCCGCGGAAATAGCGGCCACCAGGCCGCTGGCACCGCCACCGACAATCAGGATTTTTTTCGACGTCATTGTTCCCTCACCACTTTTCGAACAAGGTTTAAGGCATGTTTCGCTGCGGATTGACGAATTCGATTGCGATCCCCTAAGAGGTTTTTTTCTTCGTGAACTACTTTATCATCGAATGCTAAGGCAATATGCACAAGACCCAGGGGGGTATTGGCCGTGCCTCCCCCGGGGCCGGCAATTCCCGTAATGGATAATCCCATGGTGGTTCCTCCAATTTTTTGGATTCCTTTTGCCATGGCACAGGCGGTTTCCTTACTTACCGCTCCCCGGCTTTTGATTATGTCTTTGGGAACACCCAGTAGATTGGTTTTGGAGTCATCGCTGTAGGTAACCAGGGCTAAGGGGAAAACCTCCGAAGCTCCGGGAACATTGGTTATACTTGCGGCCACTAATCCTCCCGTGCAGGACTCCGCCACACTAAGGGTATATCCCTTGTTTTTTAGGGCTTTTACCACAGCCCCTTCTAAACTTTCATGGTCCACACCGTAGATGTATTCTCCTAAGCGCTTCTGTACTTTCTCTTCTAAAGAGCGGATCATTTCGTCCGCTGTGTTTTCTTCCCGAGCCCTGGCAGTGATCCTCAGAATGAGCCCCTGTTCCATGCAATAAGGAGCAATGGAAGGGTTGTCCTGTCCTTCAATAAGATCCTCGATCATGGCTTCCATCGTACTCTCTCCGATCCCGAAAACATGTAACACCTTGGACTTTACAATCCCCTGGGCATATTTATTGAGATAGGGTTTGATATGGTTATCAAACATGGGTTGGAGTTCTCTTGGAGGTCCCGGTAGCATCATCACAATTTTTTCACCGGTTTCGATTAAAATTCCCGGGGAAGTGCCATTGGGGTTTTCAATGGGGAAGGCCCCTTCCGGCAAGTAGGCTTGCTTGTTGTTGCTCTTTTCCATGGGTACCTTGATTTGATCAAAAAAACCTTGGATGCCATCCAGAATACTTTGGTCCAGAATCAGCTTTTTACCCAAAACTTCCGCTGCAACTTCCCGGGTAAGGTCATCCGTTGTGGGACCCAGCCCTCCGGTGATAATTAACAGATCCGCCCGCTGAAGACTTTCTTCCATGCTTTTTTTTAATCGATTTCGATTGTCTCCTACCACGGATTGGCGATAAACGTTAATCCCCAGTTCCGCCAATCCCTTGGCAATGTATTGGGTATTGGTATTAACAATGTCTCCCAGTAATAGTTCCGTACCTACGGATAAAATTTCTGCATTCATGTGTTTTTCCTTTCTTTGCTTAATATTTTGATTAATATTTTGATTAATATTTTGATAAATCTTTTGATAAACTTTCAAAAAAAGACTTTCCTTTATGGGAAAGTCTACTCTTTTGTTAATGTTTCACAGGAAATACCTTTTTCCTGTAAGCTTATTAAGGCCTGTCGATCACTCTCTAAGGCTTTATACAGATTCAAGTTTTTTATTAATTCTTCTAAGAAAGAATACTCTTGAAAGGTATCGGGGGCTAAAGAATAATATACCCACTGTGCTTTTTTATCTCCTTGAATCAGTTTCGCATTCTTCAGTTTGATCAGATGCCTGGAAGTATTGGATTGAGAGATCCCGAGTATTTCTTGAATTTCACAAACACATAAGGGCTTTTCCTGGACTAAATGCAATATCCGAACCCGAGTTTCATCGCTCAGGGCCTTTAGGATTTCCACGATCTCCATATTACCGTCTCCTCTTTTAGACAAAGTGATTTTGCCTGTTATTATTTTAATTTTATTCGTTCATTGTTAAATTGTCAACAGCTATTCTCCGGGATTCTTATTAAGGGTCCTTCAGCATCTTAGGATATGCTGTACTTTTTCATTTTTCGATAAATGGTTGCTTGCCCAATGCCCAGTCTTTTTGCCGCTTCATTGATACTCCCGCAATGGGCCAAGGCTTTTTTAATCATTCTTTCTTCCAATATTTCCAGGGGTTCTATGGTTTTATTGTCATCCTCTTTCATTTCCTTTCCCAACACCCGTTGTTGCAAATCCTCTTTATGAATTACTCGGGACTTCGAAACATTCAAGGCATACTCCATACAGTTTTCCAACTCCCGGACATTTCCGGGCCAGGAGTATTCGATCAAAATTTTCTTCGCTTCCGTGGAAAGATGTTTGGCCTCTTTCTCGAAACGTTCCTCATAGCGTCGCAGAAATACCTCTGCCAGAGACTCAATATCCTCTTTTCGTTCCCTTAAGGGCGGCAGCCTGACGGGCACCACATTTAAGCGGTAAAAAAGATCTTCCCGGAACAGCTTCTTTTTCATAAGTTCTTCTAAATCTTGGTTGGTCGCTGCAATTACCCGGACCTGTACATATTTCGCTTTGGTGGATCCTAAGGGTTCAATCACGCCGTCCTCTAAAAAGCGCAACAGCTTCACCTGCAGATTCAGGGGCATGTCTCCAATCTCATCAAGAAAAATCGTCCCTTCATGGGCTATTAGAAATTTTCCTTCTTTTCCTTTTTTATTGGCATCGGTAAAGGCTCCCGGCTCATATCCGAATAATTCACTTTCCAGTAGGGCTTCCGGGATGGACCCGCAGTTGATGGGCACAAAGTTTTTTTCCCGTCTCGGACTGGCTAGGTGAATGGCCTTGGCAAACATTTCTTTTCCCGTACCGCTTTCCCCTTGGATCAGTACCGTGGAATTCTGTTTCGCCGCCACCTTGGCAATCTTGATGGTTTCTGCTAAGGCTTTGCTCTCTCCGATAATGGAGTCAAATCCTACAAAGGCCTCTTCCCGATGAACTTCCTGGGCCATTTGATAGACGTCTTTATAGGGACGAAAACTCAATATGCCGCCGATATCCGTTCCTTCTTTTCGAACCGGGTTGTAGTTCCCCAGAAAAAAACGTGTATTCTTTCCGTTTTTAGCCGCCAGGGGTTTGGAAATCAAGGGTTTGGCTTTATTTTTGTTGTAGGTAATTTCTTTTAAGGCTTTTTCGATTCGTTCAAAGTGTAGAAAAACCTCGGATAAGGAACGGCCTTTAAGATATTCTTCGGATTTTCCCAATAATTTTTCTGCATTTTCATTGATAAAAAGAATTTCTCCCCTGGCGTCTACACTGATGATCCCTTCGTCCACTCCATTTAGAATGGCTTCCAATTGGATTTTCTGAATGGAAATCTGATGTTTTGATAATTCTTCCCGCATTTTACTCTCAAGAAAGTTTGCCATTTTTTCAATGAACTTC
>SLKF01000291.1 GCA_007134725.1 Clostridiales bacterium
ATATCCGGTAGTGGCCATCACCACCGGGGTTTTGGTTTTCAGGGCATAGTCCAGCAGTTTTTCCAGACTGGAGGGATGGGAAAAATCAATAATCAGATGAAAATCCTGATCCAGCTGATCAACTTCGGTTTTCGAATCCACCCCTTGAATTTCGGTCCAATAATCCTCTTCTAAAGCCAGGGTTTCAATGTTTTTCCCCATGGTGCCGCTAATTCCCCAAATCAGCAGTTTCATTGACTTTCCCTCTTTTCTTCCAAAGCTCCGGTCAGCGTCAGTCCGAAGTTTTCCATCTCCCGGATCAACTCTTTTCTTGGCCCTTCGCTAAGGGGCGTTAACGGAAGGCGGAGTTCATTTTTTCCCATGCCCAGCAGGGAAATTGCCGCTTTAATCGGTATCGGATTGACCTCGGCGAAGACCTGGTGAATCAGCGGCAGCATTTCCGTCTGCTTTTTCACCGCCGTCTTCAAATCCCCGTTTTCTACCGCTTCACAAAGTTCCTGTACCTGATCGGGTATGATGTTTGCAACCACCGATATTACCCCGTGTCCTCCGGAGGCTGCAATCGGTAAAATCTGATCATCATTTCCCGAATAGATTTTGAAATCCTCGGGAACTCTTCGTTTGATCTCCAGCACCTGCCCGAGATCCCCTCCCGCCTCTTTAATCCCGACAATATTCGGGATCCTGCTCAGGGTTTCCACGGTTTCCGGTTCAATATTGACATTGGTTCGGGAAGGGACGTTGTAAAGGATGATCGGTAAATCCACCTGCCGGGCGATGCCGCCGAAGTATGCTTCCAAACCTTTTTGGGTAGCTTTATTATAATAGGGAGTAACCAGCAGCAGTCCGTCAGCCCCCAGCTGTTTCGCCTGCTTGCTGAAAGTTACCGCCTTTTCATAGTCATTGGAGCCGGCCCCCACAATTACCGGGATTTTTCCCCGGACTTTTTCCAGGGTTTTTCGAATTAATGCTTCCCGTTCCTGGCCCGATAGGGTACTGGCTTCTCCCGTAGTACCTAAGACTACAATCCCTTGGGTTTTGGACAGAAGCTGAAAGTCCAGTAATTTTTCAAAACTTTCCATATCCACCTGTCCCCCGCTAAAGGGGGTGGCAATGGCAACGGCTGATCCTGTAAACATTGTAATTACCTCCTTATTGTTATCTTAATACTAGATTGTTATATAAATACTAGATTGTTAATAAATACTAGTCTTGCTTTAATTTTTCCATATAGGTTAAAATCCCCACGGCATTGGTTGCGGCTCCCTTTCGAAGATTATCCGCCACCACCCATAAGCCTAAGGCCTTAGGTTCAAACAGGTCCTTGCGGATTCTACCGATAAAAACCTCATCCCGATCATCGGCCTCAAATACTGTGGGATACTGTAACTCTTTAGGATTATCCATCAGAACCAGGCCCTCGGTCCGTTGGTAGATTTCCCGCACTTCCTGAAGATCCGGCGCTTTGTCAAACTCCGCAAAAATCGCCTCGCTATGACCGTTTACCACCGGTACCCGTACGGTGGTCACCTGCACCGGAAGTTTCGGTTTGTTTAAAATCTTTTGGGTTTCATAAACCATTTTCAGCTCCTCTTTGGTATACCCGTTATCATAAAACACATCGATATGGGGAATGCAGTTTCCGGCAATGGTCTTCGGATAAGCAGCGGGCTCCCGAGTGGGATCCTCTATCTGCTCTTGCAGTTCCTGAATGCCCGCCATACCGCTTCCGGAAACCGCCTGATACGTGGCGACGTTTATTTTCGTTAACCCGTAGACTTTGTCCAACGGACTGAGGGCTGCCACCATCTGAATCGTAGAGCAGTTGGGATTGGCCACAATCCCCTGATATCCCCGAAGCATTTCTCCGTTAATTTCCGGTACCACCAGGGGAATTTCCTCGTTCATTCGCCACTGGGAGGAGTTATCGATCACTGTATTCCCGGCCTTCGCAGCGATGGGGGCGTAGTGTTTGGAAACTTCCCCTCCGGCGGAGAATAACAGATAATCAAAATCCTCTTTCATAACCGCTTCGGTTAACAGCTCCACAGTAATATCACTGTTTTCAAAGGGAATTTTCTCCCCTGCGGATTTTTTCGATGCAAACAGTCGAAGGGACTTTATTTCCACCTGCTGCTCGGTTAATACCTGTAAAATCTTTCGTCCTACATTGCCGGTACCTCCGACAATACCAATTGTTAAACTCATTTTTCAGCCTCCTTATCGGTTAAAATCAATTAAAAAAACTCCCGGAAACCGGGAGTTTGGTATACGCTCAAAAATGATCCGCTAACGTTTTTCAAAAAACTTCGCGAGTACTTCTAAAGCAATAATAGCCCCCCATGGAATTCCATGACAGTAATAAGATTGTTCACCTTATTCCCAGCCTTTAAGGTTCAGCCTCCCTTAAAAACTTCGGCACCGTTACCTTTCTTCGAAACCTGAGTTGCTTAACCCCTAATTTTCGAATACTTATTTTCAGTGCACCTCTATTTGATATTTAATTATAATGTTTAGTAGTATACCATATTTTTCGCCAATGTCCAAATTTATCTCAAAAATTATTTTTTCATGGTTTCATATAAGTCTTTGGGCCGATTTTTCCGGGTGGGCAGTTCCCGTCGTACCTGCTCCTGGTATTCAACGTCCAGTTCCCGGTAGATATACCCTTCTTTCTCTTCCAGCTCCTCCAGCACCCTTCCCCAGGGATCCACAATCATACTGTGTCCGTAGGCCTGATAGGGGCCGTCAGGATTTCTTGCGGGGGACACGGCAGCGAGATACACCTGATTATCCAAAGCTCTGGAGCGCATCAGCAGCTCCCAGTGGGCAGGCCCGGTGGTCATATTAAAGGCGCCGGGGACAACCATAAGTTTTGCCCCTTCTTTTTCCATGATCTGAAAGATCTCCGGGAAACGGACATCGTAACAGATGGCGATACCGATTTTTCCGAATTTCGTATCCACCACAGTAATTTCCTCTCCCCGAGACAGGACTTCCGACTCTTTGAAGGTGATTTTTCCCGGAATATCGATATCGAATAAATGAATTTTCCGGTGTTTTCCCAAAAGCTCTCCCCGGTGATCGAAAACGTAGGTGGTGTTATAGATCTCTTTTTCTCCTTCTCCCTGTTCCGGTATGGACCCTGCAATAATCATCACTCCGAGTTTTTTTGCCAGGGCCTGAATTCTCGATGTGCTCTCTCCGGGATAGGGTTCGCTGAATTTGGGGAAATAGCTGTTATTATAGGGAGTATTAAACATTTCCGGAAGAATGACGATATCCGGCTGATGCGCCTCGACACCCCGGGTGATCATCACCTCGGCCTTTTGTAAGTTTATCTCCTTTTCCTCTTCAACCATCATCTGACAGCCCAGTATTTTTACGGTTTTCATTTTTCTCCCTGCCTTTCATTATTATAATAATTTCCCTTGGATTCTTTTCGTTTATTTCATCTTCAATCCTCAAGGATTCAAGGTTTTGTTATGGAAATCCCAAGGGCTTTATGGTATGATTATAAATGCCTTTACCGGTTAACACGAAAAATCTTTAGGAGGAATTATCCATGACCCATATAATTTTCGTCATTTTCTTTGTATCCTTTATGCTATTTATCGCTTTAACCTTTCCCCTCCATTATTACTATGAAAAGAAAGGGCCAAAGGATAAAAAGCGTAATCTGGTTTATAAAATCAATCGAAGTTTATCAAAAAATATTGTTCGTTTCAGCGGCTGCGATTTGGAAATTATCGGTGAGGAAAATATCCCCAGAGACCAGGCAGCCCTTTATGTCAGCAATCACCAAAGTTATTTGGATATTCCGATTCTAGTCCATGTATTGGATCAACCCTTAGGCTTTGTAGCGAAAAAAGAACTGGCCAAGGTACCGATTATCGGTAAGTGGATTTACTTTACGGAAAGCGTGTTTATCGACCGTAAAGATATCCGTCAATCCCTTCGGGCCATCAATGAAGCATCGAAAAAAATCAAAGACGGCCATTCCATTGTGATTTTTCCCGAGGGTACAAGAAGTAAGACCTCGGAAATGAACCCCTTTAAACCGGGAAGTTTAAAAATTGCGGAAAAGGCCAAATCCCTGGTGGTCCCCGTGACCGTTATCGACTCCTATAAACTTTACGAGGCTAACAATAGCCGTATTCGTCCCGCAAAGGTTCGTGTGATTATCTCCAAACCTCTTCCTTTCCAGGAAAAAGGTCAGGAAAAATCCTCGGACAACACCGTAAAGGTACTGCATACTATTCAGGAAAATCTACAAAAACACCGGATTTCGTAACCCAATTATTATACAAACGAAAACACCCGAGACTTCAGTCGTGGGAAGTTCAAAAGGGAAACTTAAAAAAGTTCCAAAAATCTTTAGTAAAATACAAACCTCCCGGGCACCATTCCACTGAATATGCCCTTGGAGGTTTTTTCTGTTCTAGTATCCTTTATCCAGATTCACCACATTCTTTACGGTGTCTCCTCGAGTGAATTTCTCCGCATTTTCATAAATCGTATCGAAGCGCCGCTGATTTCGCATTTCCGACACCCAGGAGTTATGAGGGGTAATAATTACATTTTCAAATTTCCATAGGGGACTGTCTTTCGATAAGGGTTCCTGATCAAAAACATCCAAGGCTGCTCCTTGAATAGACTCATTCTCCAGATGCTGAATCAGTGCTTTTTCGTCCACAATGGTTCCCCTGGAAACATTTATTAAATAGGCCTTGGAATTCATGGCACCTAAGGTTTCATCATCGATTAAATGATGGGTTTCATCGGTATAGGGAATGGTCAGGACTACCACGTCACTATGCTTTACCACCTCTTTTAAATCCTTTAAGGGATAGCATTTATGAAAATACTCGACGTCTCTTCCCTGGGTATTGACTCCGGTAATTTCCACACCAAAACCCTGTAGGCGCTTTGCTCCTTCCACTGCAATGCTTCCGGTACCAATAAAACTTACCCGTTTATTGTACAGCTCGATTAAAGACGTATCAATTTTCCACTGCTGTTGTTGTTGTTGGTGGTAAAAGGTTTTGCTGTTTTTAAAAAGCTCCAGAATTTTCATGACGATAAACTCTCCCATTGGGACACTGTATCCGCCTTTGTTGTTGGTCAGAAGGATTCCCTGCTCTTTGACTTTCTTCAGGGGCACCTGATCAATACCGATACTGGATAGTTGAATCCATTTCAATTTTTTCATTTTTCCAATGTCTAAGGTGGAAAAAGGATCATAGCAAAATAAAGCCTCTACGTTTCTTAATTCTTCATCATATACCAGATCTTTTTCCTTTCGAAGGATGATCTCGTATCCTAAATTCTTAATGCTTTGCATTTTCTTTTCGCCGTAGTCGTAAGTGAACAGTACTTTCATAATATCCCTCCTGTCAATTCTCTTCAGTTTATACCCAGGAAGTCCTCTCCTAAAAGGAAACCCCCTCCCATATTTAATCTTATCCCTGTTTTTTTCATTTTTCTGATGTTTTTTCATCTTTCTGATGTTTTTTCATCTTTCTCACGCTTTTTATTCTTCCCAATGAAAATCTGTGCTAAAATCAAAGAAAGTCTTCAGTCTTAGGAGGAAATCCATGATTTATCGAATCCAACAGTTTTACCGGGGCTTATTTGCCAAGGTGACTTCCGAGGATCACCAGTTTCTTCAAAAATATCTAACCGATCAGGAAATTATCCTGTTTCGCCGTCTTCGAATCAGTGAGCAGCGCCACTGCCTGAATATTGCCTATGATTGCCGATCTGTGAAAAAAAACAATCCGGTCTTGATCAAAGCTGCTCTGCTTCATGATGTGGGCAAAGTGGAAAGTAATTTAACCCTGGTCAACAAATCCCTGGTGGTACTCATTATAAAACTTCATATCCCAAAGAAACTCCTTCCCAAGTTCCTCAACAAAGCCCTGTATTATAAAAAACATCACCCGGAGTTGGGTGCCAAAGGCTTGGAAGAAATCGGTACAGACACTTCGGTGGTATTCCTTACCCGTTATCATCATCGTAATTTATCAAAAGATCCCTTCCGCTCGATAGAATATCCCGGCAGGGAAGAAGATTTAATCGAATATTTAATAGTTCTACAACAAATCGACGAAAAAAATTAAGGGGAGTCTTTTCCCCTTAATTTTTTTATTTCATTCTATTTTTTAATCCAAGTCTTTTTTATAAATATCATTGAGTATTACACCGGTGTTCCGGTCTTCGATTTTTCCAATAGACCATTCATTTTGCAAGATGATGGCAGGATTTCCCTCATGATCCTCTACCAACATACTGTCCATGGTGGTACTGAATCGATCAGGATCATAATTAGTCATTGCAATCCACCGGATGTATCGATGGGGCATGTTTTCCATGATGATATCCACACTGTACTCATGTTTCAGTCGGTATTCCAACACCTGAAACTGTAGGACTCCTACCACACCCACGATGTATTCCTCAATCCCGATATTGGGTCTTTTAAAGACCTGGATCGCTCCTTCTTCCGCTAACTGTTGAATTCCTTTTAAAAACTGCTTTCGTTTCATGGAATTCTTTGGAATAATTTTTGAAAAATGCTCCGGAGGAAATACAGGAATCCGTTCATACTTTAAGGATGCATCGGTTTCCGACAAGGTATCGCTGATTTTAAAAAGACCCGGGTCATGTACTCCGATAATATCCCCGGGGTAGGCGACGTCCACAATTTCCCGTTCCTGGGCTAAAAATTGTTGGGGCTGAGCCAGACGAATTTTCTTTCCCGTTCGGGAGTTGTAGACGGACATACCTTTTTCAAACTTTCCGGAACAGATGCGAATAAAGGCCAGTCGATCCCGATGGGCAGGGTTCATATTGGCCTGGATTTTAAAGATAAACCCGGAAAAGTTCCGGTCTTCCGGCGGAATCATGCCCTGATTGCTATTTCGTGCCTCCGGTTTATAGGTAAGCTTTAAGAAAGATTCCAAGAAAGGCTCCACTCCGAAATTGGTCATAGCACTTCCGAAGAATAGTGGGGTCAATTCCCCGCTTTGTACTTTATCATGATCAAAATCATCTCCCGCCATATCCAACAGTTCCACTTCATCCCGAAGACGCTTATAGTAGTCGGCTCCGATAATGTCCGCCAGCCCTTCATCGTAAAGATCTTTGCTGATAATTTTTGCGATGTTTTGACCGTGGTCTCCGTCCTGGAACAGTTCAATCCGCTTTTTCTGTCGATTGTACACCCCTTTAAAATCTCCGTCGGTACCAATGGGCCAGTTCATGGGGTAGGACTGAATGCCAAGAACCTTTTCGATCTCTTCCATCAGTTCAAAGGGATCTTTTCCCGCCCGGTCCAGCTTATTGATAAAGGTAAAAATCGGAATGTTTCGGTCCTTACAAACCCGAAACAGTTTCTTTGTCTGAGGCTCTACCCCTTTGGCGCAGTCGATGACCATTACGGCACTGTCCGCTGCGGTTAAGGTTCGGTAGGTATCTTCTGAGAAGTCCTGGTGTCCCGGGGTATCCAAAATGTTGATGCAGGCACCATCATAGTTAAACTGCATTACACTGGAGGTCACCGAAATCCCCCGTTGCTTCTCAATTTCCATCCAGTCAGAAACCGCATGTTTCTGAGCTTTTCTGGATTTTACAGAACCGGCTAAACGGATGGCTCCTCCATAAAGGAGGAACTTTTCCGTTAAGGTGGTTTTCCCCGCATCGGGGTGAGAAATTATGGCAAAGGTCCTTCTTTTATTTATTTCATTAATAAAATTTTTATCCATCTTAACATCTCCAATATTAAATTACATCTTATTTTTTAACAGACAGTCGATCTTCTAACAGGTACATTCATATTCAAATAGACATAGAGCTGTTCTAACGGGCCAACATCTCAATGGCGGTCTTAAAGATCTTATCGTGGGTTAAACCGTATTTCTCCAAGAGTTCTGCCGGTTTACCCGACTCTCCGAAGGTGTCCTCCACTCCGATACGCTTTAAGGGAACCGGCATATTTTCCGATAAAACTTCCGCTACTGCGGAACCCAGTCCGCCGATAATGTTATGCTCCTCAGCGGTGATTACCATTCCGGTTTCCTCTGCGGCCTTTATAATCAAATCTTGATCAATGGGTTTGATCGTATGCAGATTTAATACTCTGGCTTCTACCCCTTTTTCTTCCAAGCTTTCTGCGGCTTTTAAGGCTTCATGGACCATCAGTCCCGTGGCAATAATCGTAATATCTCCGCCCTCTTTTAAGGTGACGCCTTTGCCGATTTTAAATTCATAGTTTTCATGATCGTTGATCACCGGTACGGCCAATCGTCCCAGTCTTAAGTAGACCGGTCCCACGTATTCGGCGATTTTTTTTACCGCGGCCATGGCTTCCACTCCGTCGGAGGGCACAATAACGGTCATATTCGGGATGGTTCGCATACAAGCGATATCCTCTAAAGCCTGATGAGAGGCTCCATCTTCCCCTACGGTGATTCCCGCATGGGTTGCACAAATTTTAACATTTAACTGGGGATAGCCGATGGAGTTTCGAATGATCTCAAAAGCTCTTCCCGTGGCAAACATGGCAAAGGAACTGGCAAAGGGAATTTTTCCCGTAGTGGACAGTCCTGCCGCAAGACCGATCAGGTTCTGCTCTGCTACCCCTACATTAAAAAAACGTTCGGGATAGGTGTCTCCAAACTCTGCGGTTTTTGTGGATTTTGATAGGTCCGCATCTAATACTACCACCTTCTCATTTTCTCTACCCAGTTCAACTAAGGCTTTTCCATATCCGTCTCTTGTGGCCATCATTTTACTCATGATCCAACCCTCCCAGCTCTTTCATTGCTTGATCCCGTTCTTCCTTGTTTGGTGCTTTTCCGTGCCATCCAGCTTGATCTTCCATAAAGGATACCCCTTTTCCTTTTACGGTTTGGGCAACGATCATTGTAGGCTTACCCTTGAATGCTTTTGCTTGTTCCAGGGCTTCTATGATTTCTGTAAAATCATGACCATCTGCAGTCAGCACATTCCAACCGAAGGCCTTAAATTTATCGGTAATGGGGTTCACACCCATTACTACTTCATTGGGTCCGTCAATTTGCAGTCCGTTGTTATCAACAAAAGCGATCAGATTGTCCAGTTTATAGTGGGTCGCCGCCATGGCTGCTTCCCAAATAATCCCTTCCTGTAATTCTCCGTCTCCCACTAGGGTAAATACCCGACTGTCGCTGTTGTCGGTTTTCATTCCCAAGGCCATTCCCACTGCGGTGGAGAATCCTTGGCCTAAAGATCCCGTGGACATATCCACTCCAGGAATGTTTTTCATTTCCGGATGTCCCTGTAATAGACTCCCGATTTTCCGAAGTTTCCATAACTCACTTTTTGGGAAAAAACCTTTTTCTGCTAGGGCCGCGTAAAGTACCGGTGCTGCGTGCCCCTTTGAAAGCACGAATCGGTCACGTTCTTTCCACTTTGGATTTTTCTCATCCACATTCATTTCCTTAAAGTACAAAGTACTGAGGATCTCCACAGCGGAAAGGGATCCACCGGGATGTCCGGATCCGGCGTTGTAAAGCATTTCCACAATATCCTTTCGAAGAATTGTTGCCTTTTGTTCAAGCATTTCCAGATTCATGATATTCATAACCTCCTAGTTAGTTGTTCTAGCTCTTTATGTTTTCTTTCATGATCAACCATTACAGGATTGAAACTTTTTATTTCGATTCCTTAAAACCTTCACCCAGCACCTCATGGATGGTACTCACCATCATAAAAGCCTTGGGATCCACTTCATGGACAATACGCTTCAATTTCGCCACCTGGGCACGGTTGACTACGCAGAGGAGCACATCCCGGTTGGAGCCGGTATACACTCCTTTTCCTGACAGGGCCGTAACCCCACGATGCATTTCCTGGGTGATTTTTCTACCCATGGCTTCCGGATCACTGGAAATAATGTAAAAGGCTTTGGCGTAACTGAGCCCCTCTACAATAAAATCAATCAGTTTCACTAAAATATAAAGCGCGATAATGGAGTACAGGGAAGTCTCGATCCTTCTTTCCACCAAACCCGCAGCAATTACCACTACCAGGTCCAAAAGCATCATCATTTTCGCCGTACTGAGATTTGGGAAAAACTTGTTCAGAATGGCCCCCCCAAGATCGGTCCCTCCGGTGGTTCCACCATAGCGAAAAACAATTCCAAGTCCAACCCCGGATATTACCCCACCGTAAATAGCCGCCAATAACAAGTCATCCGTTACGGCAATTTCGCCAAAATACACATAGAAAAAGCGGATGAATACCGACAGCATAATGGTGGCGTAGGCGGTTTTTGCTCCGAAAGCTTTCCCCAGAATCATGATCCCCGCAATGAATAAGGGGATATTCACCACTAAGTTGGTTAAGTCGATGGGGATGCCGAAGATCTTTTGAATCAGAATAGCAAAACCCGTCACTCCTCCCGGGGCAATGGTATTGGGCTCTAAGAAAAATACCAAAGAAAAAGCCAGTAGTCCCGAGCCTAGGGCTATGGCAAGATACTCCACAAGTACACGATATTTTTTGTTTTGAATCATGCTCATGCTCCTTTCCAAAAATTAAGACCTCATTCCCCATTATTGCTTGAAAGAATGAAAGGTCTTATTTACAATTCATAGTTTTATTGGTTATGTGGTACTGATAAAATGTCAGTACTTAAGATGTTTTTATGTAATGAGTGTTAAAGTATTCTTTGTTGCCGGTTATTTTCTTAGTAATCCGATAAAATGCCTAAACTGATGGACAGTGCCCGATTTACTTTGATCATGGTTCGGTCATCCAGGGTTCCGATTTTTTCTTCCAATCGTTTTTTATCGATGGTTCGAATCTGTTCCAATAAGATGACGGAGTTTTTAGGAATTTTATAATGGGTGGTATCCAGCTCCACATGGGTGGGTAACTTCCCTTTGTTGATCTTCGACGTTATGGCCGCAACAATGACTGTAGGGCTGTATTTGTTGCCGATATTGTTTTGAATAATCAACACCGGTCTTACCCCACCTTGTTCCGATCCCACAACAGGACTTAGGTCTGCGTAAAACATATCTCCTCTTTTAATTGCCACGATTTAATCACTCTCCGATATATTGTTTTCATAGTCTTCCAGGGAAAACAAATCTAAGCACATACCCATTTCCGCCAGGGCAGCATTAATATTTGCCATTTCCTCGTATCCTTCTTTCATTCTGCAAAGCTTTTCCCCAAAGCATTTTTCCTGAATATAAGCTCGAATCACTTTCGTTAAAAATTCATCTCGATCCAATTTCTCGATTTTTGCCAGGTTATCCGCTTCTTCCAGAAGGGATGGAGGCAAATGTACGATGATTTTTTCTAAATTATCCATACTGCACCTCCCCGTCATAAGTATTAGGCTATCTTATATTATATATCACTTAAGAATGCCGTGTCAACAAGTGATCGGTAATCCCAGATACTTCTCCCCGCTTTACATATACTCGTGGCACTCTTCGGCTGATCATACAGACTATTTCATAGTTAATGGTGCCCAGTAACTCCGCAAAGTCATCAACCGTATTGGGGTCTTCGTCATTGCTGCTGATGATGGTGACCAGATCTCCCATAGTTGCCTCTTCCCCGGTAATATCCACCATGGACTGATCCATACATATCCTTCCCACAATCGGGTAAGCTTTACCGTTTAACAGCACCTTAGCTTTTTCCGTCAGAAGTCTTGTGAAACCATCGGCATAGCCCACGGGCAGTGTGGCAATCCTTCGTGTTTCCCTTGTTTCATAAATTAAACCATAACTGACTCCCCGTCCTTTTTCCAGGTCTTTCACTAAGGAAATCTCCGCTTTTAATTCCATGGCCTTTTTAAGTTTGATTTTCTGATGATCCACCTCTTTAGATGGGTATAGACCGTAGAGCATTAATCCCGCACGGACCATATCCAGGTTCATTTCAGGAAGATCAATAATTGCCGCGGAATTAGATACATGTTTAATGGGTATATAAAATCCCTCATTCTCCAGTTTTTTTACCAAGATTTGAAACTTTTCAAACTGCAAATAGGTAAAATCCTTTTCTTTATCATCGGCTACGGCAAAATGGGTGAAAATCCCCTCCACCTTTAAGCCTTTCATCCCCAGGATTTTTTTTATTTTTTCCTGATCCTGTTCATGGGTTTGAAAGCCCAGTCGGGACATTCCCGTATCCACTTTGATATGAACCGTCATTTCTTTACCCAGGGCCCGGGCTTTTTCACTGAAAAACATCCCCTGTTCATAGGTGTAGATGGTTTGGATAATATCGTGTTTTAGAATCGTCTCGAACTGACCCTCCGGAGTATAACCCATTACCATAATCGGAAGGGTTATTCCCGTTTGCCTAAGTTCCACAGCTTCGGTTAGGGTTGCCACCGCAAAACGGTCGGCTCCAGCGTTTTGTAAAGTTTCAGCGATTTCCACTGCCCCATGGCCATATCCGTCGGCTTTGATTACGGCACAGGCTAAGGTGTCCTTATTAATGCTCCGCTTTACCTCTCTCATATTGTGAGCCAAATGATCTAAATTTATTTCCGCCCATAAGGGTCGCAGTGCGTCTCTACTAATCATAGGATCCTCCTTTACTAATTACCGCCTGTGCAACGGCATCTCTTTTACTATGGGAAATACTGATCCAAACCTCGCTGCCCCCCATGATTTTCAGCTGTACCTTTGCTCTATTATAAAGAACAACAAAGGGTCGGTTTTTTTCATCTTTATGTATTTCGATATCCTGCCATGTAAAGCCCTGAAATCCCGTACCCAGAGCTTTACTTACGGCTTCCTTTGCGGCAAAATAGCCGGCCACCGTGGCACTCGGTTTCTGATTTTCTTCAATGTAGGCCACTTCTTTTGTTGTCAGGATCCGGTGAATAAACTTCGGATTCTTCATCAGGGCCTTTTCGATTCGATGAATTTCAATGATATCAATACCTACACCTCTTATCATATCCGGGCTCCTTTTCATAAATTCCATCGGTCGTTGCCGATACTTATTATCAGTTCCTGGTCTTTGCATTGGTATAGAAGAAAAATGTACTAAGAAATGGTTTGATGCCTCCCACCTAAATTCCAAAAACTATCAACATTCCTAAGATCACCGTTAATAAAACAGCGTAGATGACCACATCTCCAAAAATAATCCGTTTTTCAAATTGTTGCACGCAAAAGTCCGGGAATGTTTCACAAACCGCGGTAACCGGCTTATAAATAAATCGTTCCGCATTGATCCATTTCGGCAGTGGCAGGCTGAATAAATGGAATTTCACCCCTACCACAAACATTCCGAAACCGATAATATACACACCTAAAAAGTCCACAATTTCATCGGCACCAAAAAACTCCAGCCCCACCAGATAGCTTTGAATAAACTCCGGACTGTAGGTAAAGCTACTAGCCGCAGGGATCAGGTATCCTTCAAAATAGAAGGAAGGATTCAGACCGATGGCGATAACGAAGAATGCCAAAATCCCCATGGCGGCGTTCATACGATAATGATCCCCTTCAATTTTTTCATATTCTGGAGCAAGGTCCCCTAAGAAGATGTATCCGAAGAATTTCAGGAAAGAACATACGGTTCCCGCACTGACAATAACAAAGAGCAGTTCCGCGTAACGGAAAACCTCGTGGCCGTAAATATAAGCCTCATCAATGGCATGATGCAGCACCGACTTACTGGCAAAACCATTAAATCCCGGCATGCCTGTAATTCCGAATACAGCGATTAAACAAAGCAGGGCCGTCAGGGGCATTTTTTTCCAAAGACCTCCCAGTTTGTACATGTTCCATTCCTTGGTTCGAAGATATACCAGCCCCGCCACCATAAATAGGATAACCTTAAAGAAGGCGTGATTGACCATATGAAAGATGGCACCGGTAAAGCCCATGGCACCTTCATATCCCAAGTATCCTGCAACACCGATTCCCATGATGATATAACCCATTTGACTTACACTGTGGTAGGCCAGCATCCGTTTCATATTTCCCTGCTGTAGAGCCATGAATACCCCGACCACCATGGTTAAAATCCCAATCCAAATCACGACGGCTCCGATATTTCTCGAAACCTGCCATAACATTTCCACGGAACTGAGTCGGGCACTGTCGGTGACAGAAAACACCACGGAGATCACTCGGATAATTCCGTAGGCCCCGATCTTGATTAAAATACCGGAAGAAAGGGCCACCACGGAAATCGGTCCTCCTTCATATACCTTGGGCATCCAGAAATGAAAGGGCACCATTCCCGCTTTGATTCCGAATCCTCCAATTAGGAAGGCTGCAATCAAATACTTAATCGGTCCCATTTCGCTAAACTGCACGGCTAGGGGGCTCCATTCAAAGCTTCCCGTATAAGCGGAAAGCATCAAAATTCCGCTAAGAATGGAAAGTCCGCCGATAATCCCCATATAAATATAGACTTTTCCCGCCTCTAATTGGTCGTCTCCCCTGTGATACACCATCAAGGCATAAGAAATAAAAGTCATGGCCTCAAAAAACAGGAAGAAGCTCAAAAGGTCCCCGGCCATCAGGGTTCCGATAATAGCAAAGTAAGTTAACGTATAGAATACATAATTGATGTCTTCCAAACTGTAAATTCCCAGGGCCAACCAAACAATCCCGGTTAAAATTATAAATACGTAATTGAGCATATCAATTCGAAGTATTGCCCCCATGCCAAAAACGTTGCCGATCTCATAGACGATCGGGGCTCGTTGCACTTCATTAAAGATCAGAATCATAAAAATGGTGGTGAGGAGCACAAAGGCTTTTACCACATTTCGTCGAATTTTTCGTTCCTTATCCCCAATTGATGGAATTATCAGTAATTCGAGAACAATAAAAAGGATTACCGATGCGGGCATCCAGATTTGAATGATTCCTCTTGAAATAATATCCAATGCAATTCATCCTTTCCTATGATAAAAGCTCCTGCTTCCTTAAGCAGAAGGATCAGCAAGAGCTCTTATTTTATATAATTCGGGTCAAAATAATTAACGCAACGGTTAGAATCACCGTATATATTATAACATCTTCCTTAATAATTGTCATTTCATAGCGATCGGTGATTTTAATCGCATTTTTGTAAACCAAATTATAGATTGGTCGATAAAGGGTGGTTTCAACGTCCATCCAGTCCGGCATCGTTAAATGGAATAAATGATACCGGCTTCCGATAAAAAATATTCCAAACCCGAATAAATAAATCCAGAACATAATGGAAATATCTGCGTAGTTAAAAAAGTTCATATCCACTAAATAATTATTGATAAAGTATGGATCGTACACAAACTGACGGGCTGCTGGGATTAAAAAAGCATTTAAGAAATAATTGGGCGCCTGTCCGATGGCTACGATTAATATCGCAAGTCCCGCCATAGCCATATCCATCATGCCGTTATCTCCATCAATTTTTTCATATTTTTCCGGAAGTTTTCCCAGGAACACGTAACCGAAAAGCTTAATAAAAGAACATACGGTACCGGCACTGACAATGGTAAACATTACCTCCGCATATCGAAAAGATGAATGACCGTATTCATAGGCTTCAATAATGGCGTGATGAAGCATGGATTTGCTGGCAAAACCATTAAACCCCGGCATTCCCGTAATCCCTAAGGCCGCGATCAAGCACACCAAAGCGGTAAAAGGCATTTTTCTCCAGAGACCTCCAAGCTTATACATATCCTGTTCCTTGGTTCTCAGGTATACCAGTCCTGCTACCATAAACAAGAGGCCTTTAAAGAGGGCATGATTGACAATATGGTATACCGACCCGGTAAAGCCCATGGCACCATAGTCTCCAAGATAGGCCGCCACTCCGATTCCCATGACGATATAGCCCATTTGAGAAATGGAGTGATAGGCCAGCATCTTTTTCATATGAGATTGCTGCAGCGCCATAAATACTCCCACGGTCATAGTGGCAATCCCCACCCAGATGATTACCGCTCCCAAGTTTTCCGAAACTGACCACAGGGTAGGATCCAATTCTCCTAAACTGCTAATATCGGGAACAAAGAAACTGGTGATGATTCGAAGAAGGCCAAAGGCCCCAACTTTAATTAAAATTCCCGAAAGCAAAGCACTGGCCGGTGTAGGTGCTACCGGATGGGCCTTAGGAAGCCAGATATGCAGGGGAAGCATCCCTGCCTTTACGCCAAAACCTAATACAAAGAACAAGGTGATCACGTATTTAATCCAACCCGCCTCGTTCAGTTCCGCGGCTAAGGGAACGAACTGCAGGGTTCCGGTGTAAACATATAAAAGAATAATTCCCAAGAGAATACTGAGACCCCCGGCGACTCCCATATAAATATAGTTGTTTCCCGCCAGCATAGACTCCTTAGACTGGTTATGGGCCACCAACATATAGGAAGTTAAGGTCATCATCTCAAAAAATAGAAACATTGTTAAAATATCTCCTGCAAATATGGTACCCAGAATTCCTCCGAAGGTTACGGCCATCCACAGAGAAAACCGATTTCGATGCCGTTCAATTTTCATATAATCCCGGGTATAGATGGTTACCATCAACCATAGAATTCCTGCAGTCATGGCCATAATAAACCCTAACATATCCACGGTAAAATAAAGCCCCACCCCAAAAACGCCGGGAATGAAGTAATCAATGCTGCCTTCCGCCACCTGGGGATACATGGCTAAAATGATTAAAAACGTAACAAAGGTGGAGTTTACCACGGTGGAATCCCGAAGGGTTTCGGATTTTCTACCAATATAGGCCTCTATCGGTCCCCCAATCAAGGGAATCAGTATAGCGATAAAGGGCAGATAAGGAATGTTGTTGATAAGATTCACAAAAGTTCCTGCAATGGAGAACTTCGCGTCAAAAATCAAATTTCCACCGGGACCGATGCCTGATGCCATGGTAATAAAAATAAATATTCCCACGAGAAATATGGTCAATATAAATACTAATATACAATTCACACAAAAAGAATCCAGACTTTCAGGGATCCTCTGCAGAAAATTTTCTTTTGGTTTTCGATTCAAGTCCTTCATGTTTATCCTCCTCTAAATTACAAGAACGTGGGAACCGCTCGCTCAATAATGTTCATAATAATTTGAGGGAAGATTCCGACTAAAATAATCAGTCCTGCAATAATGACCATGGGCATGGTCATGGTTCTCGGGATACCGTCCCGGGTCATTTCTTCACTGCCGTCTTCCCTGGGCTTTAGGAAAGCCGCTACAATTATCGGAAGATAATAGACTGCGTTTAGAAAACTGCTTAATAAAATAACTATGAGGTATAGGGGCTGACCGGACTCAAGAACCGCCAATGCCAAATACCACTTACTCATAAAGCCGCTCATACCGGGAATACCGATCATCCCTAAGGCGGCAATACTAAAGACAATCATGGTCAGGGGCATTTCGTATCCGATCCCTGACAAATCACTGATTTTTCTTTTTTCCGTTTTATAAATGACGGCCCCCGCACTTAGGAATAATGCAGATTTCATCAATCCATGGGAAACCACATGAAAAAGGGAGACACTCAGGCCTTGGGTCGTGGCCATACCGATCCCCAGAAAAATATACCCTAATTGGGCCACACTGGAATAAGCCAGCATTCTTTTAATGTCTTTTTGTCCGATGGCAAATACGGACCCCATGATCATACCTACCGCGGCAAAATAAGCAATATAATTATGAATACCCAGGTTCCCGATGATAATACTTGTACCGACTAAACGGAAAAGAACTTTCATCGTCACAAAAATATAGACCTTTACCACAAGGCCGGAAAGTAATGCGCTTGAAGGGGTAGGCGCACTGGAATGGGCATCGGGAAGCCAAGTATGCAAGGGGAAAACCGCAGCCTTGATTCCCAGTCCCGCAGCCATAAAACCCAGGGCTAACAGAATATTGGTGGGATACAGTTCCCAGGCAACAACCATTTGCTTGGACATTTCCGTGATGTTTAAGTACCCCGTGGCCATATATAAGAGTGTTACCCCGAAGAGGAAAGATATGGATGCCAGGGTATTTAACATCAAATATTTAAATGCCGCCATAAAGTTCGCCTTTTTTCTTTTAATGGAAATAATAGCGCAGGAAGTCATGGCCAGGATCTCCATAAATACGTATGTATTAAACAGGTCATTGGTAAAAGTAATTCCCACCATTCCCACGAGAAGCAAAAATATCAAACTGTAATAAACCGGAATTTGCATCGGCAGAATTTCGTGTTCAATGTCTCTTAATGAATAAATCACCACTAAAGTCGTCATCAGAAGAATAAAAAAGACCATCATTGTGGAAAATTCGTCAATACTGAACTGTATACCAATAGTAGGACTCCAGTTTCCCACATTATACATGTAAGATCCCTGGGTCATTACCTGAAAAAGCAGATAACCACTAAGGGATAAGCTTACCATCAGTATGCTTATAATAAAGTATTGTCCCTTTTTATTAAATCTTTTCATCAACAAAGGGGTAATCACGGCTCCTAAAAGGAGGATGAATAATATAAACAACGGAAACTGCAAATAAGCCATCTTCTACTCCCCCCTCATTTCTAAGATTTCATCCAACTCAACGGTGCCATAAACTTCGTAAATTTTAATGATCAAACTAAGGGCGTAAGCAGTAATACTAACCGCAACAACAATTCCTGTAAGAATCATAGCCGTAGGTAAGGGGTTCACGTAAGATGCGGTGATCGGTTCTTTCACCGTGCCAAGAATCGGAGCATTCCCTCCGGAGACGTACCCCACAGAAACCATGAATAGAAACACGGCGGTTTCCATGATGTTCAGTCCGATAACCTTTTTCAGTAAGTTCGGATGGGTTAATACGGTATAAAGGCCGATCACAAAAAGAGTGGCGGCTCCAAAATAGTTGATTCGATCTATGATCATTTCAAAAAAATCCATATTAATGATCCTCCTTAATGAATACGTGAAAGAGACTGATCAGGGTTACGGCAACTTTAAAGGCAATCCCCATATTTACCAAAGAGAGCATCTCTACTTGAACTTTTTCTCCATAAGCGATCTGATAGGCTCCCGCTTCTCTGAGCTGCAGTACATCATACCCCATAAAAATAACTACGAAGGCCATCAAAACAAAACAAAGCAGTACCTCCCGTTTTAACTTTCCAATACGGTTGGGGACTTTTTTCTCCGCTTTTGCAAGACCAAATACAATGGTATATAGAACAATTGCCGAACCCATAATAGCGCCTCCGGCAAAACTTCCTCCCGGTGAGGCGCTGGCGTTTAAAATAATATAAGTGCCGTATAGATAAATAAAGGGGGTAACAATACGTATAATGGTTTTTACGATTAAATCATCCATGGATGCGTGCTCCTTTTACTCTTCTTTAATACTTTTTTTCACTACATTTCCCCGTAGTACGGATATTACCGCAACAATTGAGGTAAATAGTACTCCGGCTTCCAGTAAAGTATCTATGCCACGATAGTATTTTAATACTGCGGTCACGGTGTTGGGGGTTTTTGTATCATCGATGGCATTTTCGATGTAGTAATCCGCCACTTCATTTTGACTGGGATTTTCCGGATCTCCAATGGCGGGAAGCTCCATTACACTGACAAACATAATGCCCAACAGTCCTAAAAACATTAATGGAATAAAAAATTTCCTCATTTTTCCACTCTCCTTATTCTCGAAACCGTGGCTATGAGCAGAATCGTAGTCACACCAGCCCCAATGGCAGCTTCCGTTAAGGCAATATCCGGTGCCATCAGTACCAGCCATAAAATCGCCATTACCAAACTGTATGAGGCGAAAATGATAATGGCGCTAAGTAAGTCCTTGGTTCGCTCAACGGCCAAGGCGCAAACAATCAAAAATAATATTAAAATGATATTTAAGATTTCCATTTGATCCTCTCCTTATGATCCTTGCCTGAATCCCTACATTACGATTAGTTCTCTTGATCATTACTTTTGAGTGCCTCTTTTTTTTCACTGTGATATTTTGCTTTAGCAATAATATGGGCTGCGGTAGGATTGGTAATCCTGATAAAAGCAATCACGATGATGCTTTTAATGCTGATTACACTAAACCCGCTATATACTGCAATAGCCAGTAGAGCAAGACCCGCGCCTAAGGTATCGCATTTGGTACTGGCATGCATTCTGGTGTAGGTATCGGGCATTCGAAGCAATCCCAAGGTTCCTACGGCAAAAAAGAAGGCGCTGCTTATTATTAATATCAGTATTATGGCATTTGCGATCATTTATACCTCTCCTTAATAAAGCTTCCCTTTTTCCAAATATTTAGATACAGCAATGGTTGCAATAAATCCCATCATGGCATAGACCAGGGCCACATCAATAAAGCTTTCCTGACCGGTTTGTATGGCTAAAAAAGCAATAAGCACAGCAATTTTCGTGGAGATCACGTCAATGGCTACCACGCGATCCGCCGCCGTGGGACCTGCATAGGCCCGGTACAGACAGACAAACATTGTGATTCCCAAAAATATAATAAAACCTAAAAAAACCCCTTCCATCATCTTTATTCCGCCTCCAGTTTCCTTACGAATTCTTCGATAATGCTGTCTTCCAATCCTTCTGCTGCTTCCTTGGTTAATGCGTGCACAAGAAATCCTTCCTCATCAATATCCACCGTTAATGTCCCGGGAGTTAGGGTTACTGCATTCCCATAGATCACTTTGTCAAAATCCCTTTTAAAGGTTTTGTGTACCTTTACAAAGGAGGGAGAAATTGGTAAGGAAGGAGAAAGAACGATTTTCGCTACCTGCCAGTTGGATTTTATAATTTCTATTAGCATAATAAAAACAAAATTAATAAAAATCAAGATCTTACCCAGACTAAACAGGGTGGTTTCCTCGGGAGAAAACAATAAGCTTTTGGAATACAGCATAATCAGGCCCACAGCTCCTGCACCGATCAGCGCAATTTCCAGGGTGACTTGCTGAGATAAAATAATCCAAAATGAAAAAAGCAAAACAAAATAATAGCTGTAAGTTTTTATACGATTTTTCAATGTACACACCTCTTAGTCCTGTTCTATGAGATTTTTCAAAGCCCTTCTCTTAAGAGAAATTCAAGGGTTTCGATTCATGTCATATTCTATTGTACTCCTATTGGTTTTAGATTTCAACATGAAATCGGGAAAACCAGGAAAAATTCTTTTTTTCTCTATTTTCGAATATTAGTCAAAAATAAAACCCTTCTCTCCGGGCTTTTGTCTTAAAGACCTGAGATGAAGGGTTGATGATTCTTTTTCGATTTTTTTATTGCATACGTCCGGCGGGTTCCTGTTTTCCCGCATTGCCTAACTTAGAAAATACCATCCCATACACTTTTTTCAGTCCGATCCAGCATAGACAGGCAATGGCTGCCATAACTCCTAATTTTCCTCCGACACCCTGATAAACAGGTTCTGCTAAGATAAACAGTAGCCCGGCGATAAGACCTACCGCGGCCATTTCTTTAAAATTGGGTACGTTTTTCCCTGCCACCATACCGGCGTAGGAAGAGGTTGTGGCCACCACCGCCAGGGTTGTTCCCATTTCAAAGAAATGAGGCAGAAACAGTCCCGATACCAATACTACAATGGCGGAGCCGAAAACCGCCCCTTTTTCTAACTTTACACTGATTCCATAGGTTGCTATTCCTGCTAAAACTGCTGTAATTATGATTGCCAGATTATCCATTATTCTTCCTCCTATCCAAAAATGCTCATTATAAAGCGACTTACCTGTACAGAAAATGCTGCAGTGGTTCCACCTTTTCCACCAATTCCTGCATAAATCTCTGTCGTAAATAATAGCACGATCCCTACCACTACGCCGGCCAGTGAAGCAGCCCCAATAGTAGGTAGAACAGCGGCGCTGGACATCCCCACAAAGGATGCGGCATAGGTTGCTCCCGCCACAGGTGCGGACAGTAAAATACCTGCCAATACGCCGACAATTCCATTGGCGATGATCGCGGAATATCCCATTTCATGTTGAATATACCAAGTGATTACCGTACCGAGAAAGGCACAGATAAATATAGTTGCTTTCTTTTTATCAAACATACCCAGGCCTCCTTATTTTTTTAAGTCTTTGTAATGATCCGTCAGTCCAACAGCGAAAAACGCCCCTATAATTACCAACAGCCCAATATAAATCGGATCCGTTGTTTTTGTAATCGAAAGAACAATCAAGGCTGCACAGGTTAAAATAAACAAAGCAAAACCAATCATCTTTCTTGTCATTTATAGCCCTCCTAAATC
>SLKF01000041.1 GCA_007134725.1 Clostridiales bacterium
AAAAGTTAGCTTAAGCTAACAAGAAAGTATGCATGTTTTATGAATTTGAAATCCGTATAAACCTGAAATCGAAACATATAAAGAAATTGAGACCCATAATTAGGGAGGAAAAACATGAAAATTGCATTAGCTGGAAATCCGAATAGCGGTAAAACCACGTTATTTAATGCCATAACAGGAAAAGTGGAACATGTGGGAAACTGGGCGGGAGTAACCGTGGATAAAAAAGAAGGAGACGTGAAAAAAGAACTGAATAAAACCGGAAAAGAAATCCGGATTTTAGACCTTCCGGGAGCCTACTCCATTGCTCCCTATACATCCGAGGAAAGCATTACCAGTAATTTTGTTAAAAATGAACATCCCGATGTAATTATTAACATTGTGGACGCCACAAGTCTCAACCGGAGTCTACTGTTTACCACTCAGCTGTTGGAATTGGGAATTCCTTTGGTGATAGCCTTAAACAAAAATGATCTTTTGGAGAAAAAAGGCATCACCATCAACACCAAAGAACTCTCAAAGAAACTGGGATGTTCCGTAATTGACACCGCATCCATAGAAGGGACAGGCCTTGGGGAATTGATTACCCGGGCTACCAATATAGCCGGGAAGGGACAAAAGGCTCCCTATCAAAATCCGAGCGGTAGGCCGGAGTTAAAACCCGAAGGGGATCGAGAACGATTCGCCTTTGTGGATCGAGTAGTAAAAGCCGTGGAAGAGCGAAAAATAGAGAGTTATAAAACCACGAAGCAGGATAAGATTGACCGCATTGTTGCCCATAAATACTTGGGCATTCCTATCTTTGCTTTGATTATCTATATGGTCTTTTCCATTTCTCAAAACTATGTAGGGGTATTTCTTGCGGATTTTCTGGTGGTTTGGATTGATCGGTTTTATGATTTGGTTGAAGCACTCATTGGGGGAAGCGTATCCCCGATTCTCAGCACTTTGCTGCTCGATGGAATCATCGGTGGGGTAGGGGCCGTGGTGGGGTTTCTGCCACTGATCATGGTATTATTCTTTCTATTAGCACTGTTGGAAGACTGTGGATATATGGCCAGAGTAGCGGTGGTGATGGATCGTTACTTAAAGAAAGTGGGACTTTCGGGCAAATCCATTATTCCCATGGTTATCGGTACCGGATGTGCAATTCCGGGAATTATGGCCACAAGAACCATTAAAGACCAGCGTCAGCGCCGGACAACCGCCATGCTGACCCCCTTCATGCCCTGCGGCGCCAAGTTGCCGGTGATCGCTTTGTTTGCCGGTGTATTCTTTGAGGATGCCGGGTGGATTGGGGCCTCCATGTATTTTGTAGGAATTGCAATTATTATTGTCGGCGCATTGATTATCAAAAATATTACCCAAGAGGGAATGTCCCGGTCCTATTTTATTATGGAACTTCCTGAATACCGAATCCCCAGCATCAAACGGGCGTTGATCTCGATGATGTCCAATGCAAAGGCCTTTATTGTGAAGGCAGCCACCATTATTCTGATTTCCAATGTGGTGGTTCAAATTATGCAGACTTACTCCTGGAACTTTAATGTAGTGGAAGAAGGAATGGAAGGTGCCAGTATTCTTTCCGGTATTGCAAGTCCCGTAGCAGTGTTACTTATCCCCTTAGGCTTTGGAGCTTGGCAGTTAGCCGCAGCAGCTATCACCGGATTTATTGCAAAAGAAAATGTGGTAGGAACTTTAGCGGTGGTTTACGGTATTCGAAACTTTATCGATGCAGAGGAGTTTGCCCTGGTTTCTGGTGCGGAAAGTGTAGCATCGGTTATGGGAATGACTTCCGTAGCAGCATTGGCGTACTTGGTATTTAATCTGTTTACTCCGCCTTGTTTTGCAGCCATCGGAGCAATGAACTCTGAAATGGAAAGTAAGAAGTGGTTATGGGCGGGAATCGGATTCCAATTTGGTATGGGATATACCGCAGCCTATCTGGTTTATCAGATTGGAACCTTGATTACCACGGGAAGCTTTGGAGATGCTGTAATTCCTGGATTAATTGCGGTGGGCTTATTCATCGGGTTTATTTTTTACCTGATGAAGAAAAACCGTGGTAAAGCATCAGTCGAATTAAAGGAGGCCGCATAATATGTTGGGGAATATCATTGTAATCATCATCATCGCTGCCATCGTAGGCGGTGCCCTAGCCAAGATTGTAAAGGATAAGAAAAATGGTTCCGGCTGCGCAAGTTGTCCCTATAACAGCAGTTGTACCACAAAGCCTTCCGGACCGACACAATCTATGAAAACCATAGCTATTAAAAAGGATTCTAAACCGTAGAAGTAAGACTAATCAGGTATCAGTATATAGAAAAATCTTACCGGTAGATTGCATTAATTAAGCGAAATTAAACAAATAATTAAGCTGTAGAAAGCCCCTCAATTTATGATCTTCATAAATAAGGGGTTTTTTATATGTTTTCTTAAATTCATATGCCTATGAGGGGTGTTTATGATAGAAAAGGAACAACGTTTTGTGGTATTATTTTACTAAACAACACAAATAATTCTTTGAAAGGACGTGGGCAAATGAAATTTGATAAGTTGATACAATCACTTAAAAAAAACGGCTATGAAGTTTCTTACTTTGAGAATATTGATAAAGCTACCGCGTATTTAGTGGACCAGGTAAGAGGGGTATCGGTGGGGTTTGGAGACTCTTTAACCCTTAGTTCGATGAATCTTGGGAAGGTATTGTCGGAAAAAAATTTGGTTATGAATCCTGCTACCAGTTCCCGGGCAGATTTTATTAATGTCGGCAAACAAGCCTTAGTTACCGATGTTTTTTTCACTTCAGTCAATGGAGTTGCGGAAACCGGAGAAATGGTCAACATCGATGGTAGCGGAAATCGGGTGGCAGGGTCTATTTTTGGACATAAGAAAATCTATTATGTCTTTGGTACCAACAAAATTGAGCCGACCCTGGAAAAGGCGATTTGGCGTGCTCGAAACATTGCAGCACCTAAAAATGCTAAGCGTCTTGGATGTAATACCCCCTGTGCTGTAAAAGGAGACCGCTGTTATGACTGCTCTAGCAAAGAAAGGATTTGCAATACGATGAACATCCATCTGAAAAAAATGAGCAATGTAGAAGCGGAAGTCATTGTCATTGGAGAAAAGCTGGGATTGTAAGGGGTTTTAAAAATGCGAAAGGGTTGTTTTTTCAAAAATCACTCGCAATTAACATCAAGAAAATTCTCACCTATTCAATTACAGTCGCTTATGAATAATACTTTAGATGTTGGGAATAGAAATCGAAAAAAAAAGAGGACTTTCTACTTATCATGGCGAATTAAATTAAAAGCAGCAAAATATTCGTGTATTTTCTATGCATTTAATAGGAGGTTAAACATGGCATTTAATGTATGCACTGAAGAAGGAAAGCATCTAGGGGTTACTTGCGGCAGCTCTTAACAAGGAGAATCCTTTCACATCGGCGAAAGAAACCGAAGAATTATCCAAGCGGCTTTGACGGATCAACGGGTTGAAGACGTAAACCTAGACTATGAGAAAATTTAAAAAAGCATTGCGGAACGGCATAATGCGAAAACCCTACTGGGGAAGATTAAGGAAGAGGCTCTACAAAAAGAACTTTACAATCATTGGGAGGATGAAAGTTCTCAACGGAATACCGGCGGAGAGAGTTTTACGAACCTGTATCGGAATTTTCGACCGAAGGGTTTTGATGAAAAGTTTATTTACCGATTACATCACTTGAAAAATCGTTTCGATATTGAGCCTTTCTACTTAGGAGACCCCCTACATATTGAAGGTTTTGTGCTATATGATCTGGACGAAGGGGTCCTCTATGATGATAAAACCCTTCTCTTAGAGGAGCCCATTAAGTATATTGAAACTTAAGAGGAATACAAAGGAATCAAGTCTAATCTTTTATCAGGAAATGCTAGCTATTTGTTCGAGGCACCGATTCATATCCATACGAAAAAAAGAGCTGACCTTAAGGATGCATGTGGACCAGGAAAAAAATACCCCGGTGGCTTTCCTTTGTGATGGGGTGCTGTATACGGCCTAAAATCCAATGTGCCATAAAGATTACACAGGCTTTGGAAAACAATAAATAAACTTTAGATGGAGGGAACCTACATGAAAAAAATAAATTATGAAAACTATTACTGGGAGAACGAGCTTGTTAGGCTTCGTAGTTTTGAAGAAGAGGACTGGGAAGGTCATTATTATAACCGATTTGATACCCCGGCCCGAAGATTACTGAATTATGAGGTGGAACTGCCTCCAACCATGGAGGAAGCCAAAAAGATGATTGAGCATTTTATTCATTTTAAGCCTGGCACTGGACGATTAATGTTTACTATTGAAAATCGGGAGGGAGAAAATGTAGGAGGAATTAATCTGAACTCCATCGATGAGAAGAATGGGACCTTCAGTATCGGGATGCAAATTGATCGGGATCACCGAGGAAAAGGCTACGGCACTGCAGCAATGAGTATTCTATTGGATTATGCATTTTTTGAGCGTAGACTGAATAAATATTATGGTAGTGTAATAGAAGGAAATGTGGGATCTTCTAGAATGTTGGTTAAACTTGGATGTAGAGAAGAAGGCAGGAGGAGTCAAATGGTTTACACCGATGGAGAATACCATGATGAAATCCTATTTGGCATTACGAAAGAGGAATATCAGAAATTGGATAAATAAGGGATTTTAGAGAGGAGACGTTTTGATGGGTCTATTTACAGATTTTAGACTATCCGTATTTGAAAATAATTTGGGCGTATACGGAATCCATGTGTATCAAAAAGGAAAAGCCGTAGGAGAGCACCGCTTCCGTAGCAACGACCGGGAAAACCTTTGCTCCGCATCAAAAACCTTTGTTTCTTTGGGCGTGGGAATCGGAGAGGCGGAAGGGCTTTTTCGCCTAACGGACAAGGTCTTGGATGTTTTCCCGGAGTACCAGAAAATCGCCCATCCCGGTTCTGAAAAAATCACGATTAAGCATTTGCTGCAAATGACTTCAGGGCATATGACTGAGGATTTCAAGCAATACAATAGAAGGGATCGTGGAGAACTTTTCTTTGCTACGGAGATGAAAAAAGAACCGGGAACAACATTTTTTTATGAAGACCTTTCGTCCTACATGCTGGGACGGATTGTAGAGAAGATCAGCGGGAGTACTATGCTTGAGTATTTAAAGCCGCGGCTGTTCGAAAAGTTGGAGATTGAAAATCCTCAATGGCATACCTGCCACCTGGGTCATACCTCCTGTTCCGGAGGACTATACTTAACTACGGAAGAGTTTTCCCGGGCCGGTATTACGCTACTGCAAGAAGGGGTCTACAAAAAAAGAAGAATTGTTCCAGAGGATTATGTGCGTCGTATGCACAGTGATTTGGTGGATACCGGATCGAAGAAAGATCCCGAAACTCAAGGTGGCTACGGATATCAGGTGTGGAACTGTACGCTTCCACATACTTACCGGGCTGATGGAATGTATGGACAACTCTGTGTGGTGTTAAAAGCTTATAACGCTGTAGTCACCGTTAACGCTCACAACGAGAGGAATCATAAAGAAATTCTACGGGCCGTCTGGAAAGATATTGTTCCGAAAATAATCCCGTAAAATAAGGCTCTAAGCCTATGGTTTCAATGTTTAAGCAGGGTTTAAAAAGGTTGTTCGGGGTATAAATACAGTAGTACCATATTCCATTTTAGGAGGATTTATAATGAAAAAGATCGCCATCGGCTTGGTGGTGCTCCTCCTCTTATCCATGACATGGACTTCTGTTGAAGCAGCATCTTCTCGTATCATTTATCAGGGACCGTCCTCACCAAAAGTAATTGCTCTGACCTTTGATGACGGATCCGACGGAACAAACATCGACGCGATTCTTGAAGTTCTGGCAACACAGAAAATCAAAGCAACCTTTTTCCTCACCGGAGCAGGAGTAAATCATCATCCCGGCAAAATTCGTCGTATTGTTAGCCAAGGACATGAAATTGCAAACCATTCTTATTCACACCCGGATTTTCGAAATTTATCTTTCACACAAATGAGCAATGAACTCAAAAAAACGGAAACTGCCATTAAGAATGTTGCAGGGATTTATCCAAAAAAACTTTTCCGGGCCCCCTATGGTGCCTACAACAAACATGTGCTTGATGGGGTGGGAAAAGCCGGATATCCTTATACCATTCAGTGGAACATTGATACCATCGACTGGCGGGGCGATTCCGCCACAACCATTTACAACCGGGTAATCAAAAATGCAAAAGCCGGCTCCATCGTGTTAATGCATACCGGAAAAGGAGCCTCCGGCACTGTGGAAGCCTTGCCGAAAATGATTAAAGAGTTGAAGCGTCAGGGATACGGATTTGTAAAGGTTTCTAAATTACTAAGCATTCCAACCGAGTATTACTATTATACTGTAAAATCAGGAGATACACTGTATCGAATTTCTTTAAATCTTGGAGTGCCCATGACAGAGATTATAAAATTGAACAATATTGTGAACCCAAATTTAATTTACGTGGGACAACGACTGAAGATTCCGAGCAAAAGTACTGCACCGGTAACGGCTCCTGTGGAGTATTATTATTACACCGTAAAATCCGGGGACACCCTTTATAGAATTTCCCTAAACGTGGGAATACCCATGACGGAGATTGTAAAACTTAACAATATTGCGGACCCGAATAAAATATATGCGGGACAACAAATAAAGATTCCAAGAAAGGAATGACTCTTAGTGCCGGTAATTTACCGGCACTTTTTTTG
>SLKF01000070.1 GCA_007134725.1 Clostridiales bacterium
AACCTCTGCCTTGCTGGCACCTCCCCTTGCTTCCGGACCATAGGACTGAGATTGAATTGCATTAAGATCATCTAATAAAGCAGCCTCCGCAAGAATGATCCCAGCAAGGATTAATCCTTGGCCACCGGAGCCTGTTAATCGGATTTCTGTACGTTTCGCCATCTTAATCCTCCTTCGTAAATTTATCCACAATTTTATGATATTCTTCACAAAATTCCGGTTGAGATTTATTAACAAATTCTCCGATAATCAGCTTACCTTCTACCTTTTCCTGAGGTAATTTAGCAGCTACTTTTTTATCTAAGGTTGTATCCTTTAGATTCATCATCATTTCCGGAGCATTCCCTTTACGATTTTTTCGACCGTAATAAGTGGGGCAAATACTGATTCCTTCAACTACAGAGAATCCTTTGTTTTTAAGAGCATTTTCAATATTTTTCTCTAGCTGTTTCGCGTGATATACGGTTCCCCGAGCGACATAAGTTGCTCCAGCACCTTCAGCTAGTCGACAGATATCGAACACATTATCCACGTTTCCATAGGGAGCGGTGGTTCCCAGATCACCGTGAGGAGTAGTGGGAGAATACTGTCCACCAGTCATTCCGTAGATATTATTGTTGAAAATGATTGTAGTAATATCGATATTTCGTCTTGCTGCATGTATTAAATGATTTCCTCCAATAGCGGTTGCATCTCCGTCACCACTAACTACGATAACTTTCAAGTCCGGATTTGCTAGTTTCACACCGGTTGCAAAAGCTAATGCCCGACCATGAGTGGTGTGTAAAGTATTAAAATCCATATAACCGGGAGCTCGAGAAGAACATCCAATACCTGAGATAATACAGACTTTTTCTTTATCATAACCTAAATTTTCGATGGCTTCTGCAATTCCCCGCATAATGATTCCGTGACCACAGCCGGGGCACCAGATATGAGGCAATCGATTCATTCGAAAATTATTTTCTATTAATTTACTTGCTACTGCCATTTATAGAACCTCCTCAATTTTATTTAAAACCTCGGTAGGCGTAATCGGTTCTCCATTCGCTTTTCCAAGTAAGGACACTTCACAGTTTTTACCTGCCACACGATCCACTTCATAGAAGTATTGCCCCAAATTCATTTCTGCAACAACGATTTTATCAACGGTTTTACTTAACTCTACAATTCTTTTTTCCGGAAAAGGCCATAGGGTTTTGGCTTTAAATACCCCGACTTTTTTGCCATTACGTTGGGCTTCTCGTACAGCACTCAGTACACTTCGTACGGTTCCACCATAGGATAGAATCAAAAGATCCATATCTTCAGTGTAGTACTCATCATATAGGATGATATCATCTAAGTTGTTTTCAATTTTCCCCATAATTCGATCCATCAGAATCTCGGTAACTGTGGTATCATTCTTAGGAAAACCAAATTCATCGTGCATAAGCCCTGTGACATGGAAACGAAATCCTTTTCCAAAGGCTGCCATTTTAGGGACTTCTAAGCTATTATCATAGGCTTTATAGGTCTCTTTTTCGCTTTCCTCCGGGGTTACACGATCAAAGATTTCAATCTCGGAGGAATCGGGGATCTCAATTTTCTCTCTCATATGCCCAATGATTTCATCCATCATCAAAAATACCGGTGTTCGATATTTTTCGGCAAAATTAAAGGCTTGGATTGTTAAATCATAGGTTTCTCTGACGGAACTTGGAGTTAGGGCAATAACCGGATGGTCACCATGGGTTCCCCATTTTGCTTGCATAACATCGCTTTGGGAAGGGGCCGTAGGTAATCCTGTACTCGGTCCTCCACGTTGAACATTAACGATAACACAGGGAATCTCTGTCAACATGGCATAACCAATGTTCTCTTGTTTCAAAGAAAATCCGGGACCGCTGGTTGCAGTCATGGATTTGAGACCAGCTAAAGATCCTCCGATGGTAGCTGCCATTCCTGCTATTTCATCTTCCATTTGGATGAATTTTCCACCGACCCGGGGCAACTTTTGAGCTGATAGTTCCGCAATTTCCGTAGAGGGAGTTATGGGGTAACCAGCGAAAAATTTCATTCCCGCGGCAAGGGCTCCTTCAACACAGGCTTCATTTCCTTGCATCAATTTAACATTTTTACTGACCATTTTCTTCCTCCTCTAAATATATTGCAAAATCTGGACATCGAAGTTCACAAAGTCCACATTTTATGCATTTTTCTTTATCTGTTATGTGAATCTTATCTTTTTTTAGTTCAAGGATTTTCACCGGGCAAAAAGCAACACAAATCCCACAACCTTTACACCAAGCTTGGTTTGTTTTTAGTGACACATTTTTCTTTTTCGACAAGAAATTCCACTCCTTTCCAGTGTATAATCTTTACTCTCAAGTATAAGAATAGCAAAGTTCCAAGGCTTATGCAAGTTATATTTCAAAATTAATTGAAAAATCAAACATTATGCAAGTTTTGTTTCAAATAATGCAATTTATTCATACATTAATAGATTAATCAATAATTATGCCAACCTGTAGACCAAGCGTGCAATGATAAATTATAAACTTGCAATTTAAAAAGAAGCAAAATCCGGGTAATGGATTTTGCTTCTTTTTATAAGCTTTTATTAAATGGGATGGGTTTTATCTTCTTCGTTATAAAGACTACTCTCAATTTTATACTTTTCCGCAAATCGTTTTTTAAAGAAAGGAAGGGCTACTTGTGGAAACAAAGCATAAGATAAAACATCTTCTTCCTGCTCCATATACTCTTTCATTTCTTCCCGAATAATCCCAAGTTGCGGTTTGATATTATCTGCTGGACGACAAGTGATCACTTCTTTGTCCCCTATGATTTTTTCAATAACCGCTGGGTTCATAGGTTTTGGTGGCTGTCCATAAAGCCCACTGACATAATCTCGCACTTCTTTTGGTACCATTTTATATCGTTCACCGGTAATCACATTAAACACCGATTGGGTTCCTACAATCTGGCTCATTGGTGTAACTAAGGGTGGATACCCTAGGTCTTCCCGGACCTTTGGAACCTCTTTTAAGACAGCATCTAATTGATCCTCTTTTTTCTGAGCTTTCAGCTGAGATAATAGATTAGATAACATACCTCCCGGAATTTGATAGATTAAGGTATTTGCATCTACACCAAGCATCTTTGGGTCTATTAAACCCTCTTTTAAATATCTATCCCGAAGGGGTTTAAAATAGTCTGCTACATCGCTTAATTGCTTTAGATCTAATCCAGAATCATATTTTGTTCCTTGTAAAGTTGCTACCATGGGCTCAGTAGGAGGTTGAGAAGTCCCGAGAGCCAGAGGCGAAATTGCTGTATCCACAATGTCTGCTCCGGCTTCAATGGCCTTCAAATAGGTCATTGATGCAATGCCGCTGCTGTAATGAGTATGCATCTGTATTGGAATTTTGATTGTCTCTTTCATTGCTTTTACTAAATCATAAGCCACGTAGGGAGTTAAAATTCCCGACATATCTTTGATACAAATTGAATCCGACCCCATCTCTTCCAGTTGTTTTGCTTTTTTTACATAGTATTCAATGTTGTGAACGGGACTTAGGGTGTAGGAAATACAACTCTGTGCATGGCCCCCTTCTCTTTTGGTTGCTTCCAGAGCGGTAATGAGATTTCTTGTATCATTTAAGGCATCAAAATTTCGAATAATATCAATACCATTATAGATCGCCCTTTTCACAAATTCTTCCACAACATCATCGGCATAGTGCTTATATCCCAGAATATTTTGACCCCGAAGTAACATTTGCAGTTTTGTGTTTTTAACATTTTTTCTAATTTTTCGAAGTCTATCCCAAGGGTCCTCGTCAAGATATCTTAAACTGGAATCAAAAGTGGCGCCACCCCACATTTCTAAAGAATGATACCCTACCTTATCTAGAGCCTCTAAAATAGGAAGCATATCTTCGGTTCTCATTCGTGTAGCTAACAGGGATTGGTGAGCATCCCGTAAAACGGTTTCCGTGAACTTAATTTGTTTTGACATCAAAATCCTCCTTTGTATTGTTTAGTGTTTTTTTGTCGTAATTTTTCTATCATATAAATTATTGGTGGACAATGATCATTATAAGGCATAGAACCTTTAAAGATTTTGAATCGCTTTTTGGATAATACTTCTAAGAAATATTCCAGAGCTTGCTTTTCCAAATTACCGCCGGGATGGGCATAATAGATAATGATCGAGATCATTCCACCTACCTTTAACAGTGATAAAGCCATTTCTAAGGATTTGATGGTAGATTCAGGACTCGTGATTATTGATTGATCGCTTCCCGGAAGATATCCTAGATTGTACATAAAAAGGTCTACAGGCTGGAAAATATATTGATCGAAATTTTCATGGGAATCTTTTATACAATGGATATTTGATCCTAAATCAGAATCAAATTGATGCTCTTTTAAAAGTTTCAAAGTATTTTTTACAGCAACTTCCTGTACATCAAAAGCATATACTTTTCCCTTCGGCAGTACTTGTTGGCAAAGAAATAATGTATCATTCCCATTTCCCATGGTTGCATCTACAACCACGCTACCATTTTTGATCTTTTGCTCTAACAAAGCTTTTGTGATGTTGGTGTTGTGAATTAGAGGATTTATTGACACATTGACCTTCCTTTACAAGGCTTATTGAAGAACTTTCTTAAGTTTATTTCGTAAAAATATGCATTGTTATAGAGTTTCTTTTCGGTAATGTCTAATGCTTCTTTTAAGTGATTCTTTAACCAACGAATATCACGTACTGCAACAATTTCGTAATTTTGAGTTAAACAGTAATGGAACGTTCCCCGTAGCAGTCCTTCAATTATTGAATATTCATTGAAATCCTTGGCTTGAAGGTCACTTATTAAGGGTACACTTATGGTTTGTAAATCAATTTTCACATATCCTTGGAGTTCGTCATTATCGAAAATCCCCCAAAAAGTTTCCAGGTCTTCTAAAGCTTCTGTTGTGCCTACATGGTCACAAAACTTCCGGAAAGAGGATTCATCTTCTTGTATAATTTTTCTAATCACTAACATTATAACCCCTCGTTTCTTTATTGTCTAGGCTTTGGTAATGTTCCGTGGTTTAATCCAACTATTGAATGGAAGAACGTTCTTTGAGTTCGTTTATTTCCGCCACCGTAAGATAGCGCCAATGTCCTTCTTTTAAAGAGCCTAATAAAATATTTCCAAAGGCAACTCTTTTTAGATGACGAACGGGATGACCGATGACATCGCACATCTTTCGAACTTGTCGATTTCTACCTTCCGAAATGATAATTTCCAGTAAGCTCAGGGTATCCTCTTTAAGAATTTTTAATGATGCTGGATGGGTATATGATCCATCGATAAGCAGTCCTTTTTCAAAGGACTCAATCTCCACCTGAGTAGGCGAACCCTTGACCAATGCATGATATGTTTTTGGAATTTTATATTTTGGATGCATCATTTGATTGGCAAACTCTCCATCATTAGTAAGTAAAATCAAGCCGGAGGTGTCATAATCCAGTCTTCCTACAGGATATATGCGGTAGTCGGTAGCCACCAAATCTATAACGGTTTTACGATTGAATTGATCATTGGAAGAGGTTATCACTCCCTCCGGTTTGTTAAGCATGATGTAGAGTTTCTGCTTTTCCGGAACAACAAGCTTTCCCTTAAAAGTCACTTCATCTTTTCCGACGGTAACTTTGTATCCCATCTCCGTAACAACCTGACCGTTTACTGTAATAAGTCCTTGTTGGATCAGCTCTTCACTTTTTCTTCTGGATGCCACGCCGCAGTGGGCTAAATATTTTTGTAACCGCACAATACTCCTCCTACTGTTTCTTAAGATTTATCCGGGCTGGTCTCTTTCGAAGCATCTAAATTTTCTTCAAAGTTTTTAAGTTCCGGTAAGTCTTTAAGGTTTTCAAATCCAAATTTTTTTAAAAAAAATTCTGTTGTAGCATAAATAATGGGTCGTCCAATCGTGTTCAGTCGATCTTTTTCATAAATCAGATTTTCCTGCATTAAGTTTGCAAGAGGTTTATCGCACTTTACCCCTCGTATTCTTTCAATTTTATTTTTGGTAATCGGTTGTTTATAGACAATGATTGCTAAGGTTTCAATTGTCGCTCTTGATAAAGAACGTCTTTGATCCTTTGGCAGCAATTTTTTAATATAGGGATGTACCGATTTCTTTGACGTCAATTGGATTTTATTTCCCACTTTAATAAGCTCAATGCCTCTATTCTCCTGTTTATATTCCATTCGTAATTCTTTAATGATTTCCTGAACAGTTTTGTCATTCATCTCCAGAATTTTTGCGATTTCTTTGATTTCTAAAGGGTCTCCCCAAGCAAATAGAATCGCTTCAATAATTGCACCATAATGATGATTTTCCAATTTTTCACCTCTTTATACAGAAACTATTTTTTCTCGTAATCGTAATACAATGGAACAGGTCTTCTTATTTTGATTGATTAAAATGATCCGGCTTTTTGCTAGTTCCAAGATTGCTAGAAATGTAGTGATAAGATGAATTTTATCCACTGAAGTATCAAAAATCTTTTCGAACAACAGGTGTGATTCCTTTTCTAAGCGGCTTTTAAGTTCCTGGATTTTTTCTTCAACTGTAACCTGGTCTTTTTGAATGGAATTAAAGAGTTCTGCTTCACTATTTTCAACATTGATTTTTATGATAAGGCGATCCCATGCATTCATTAGATCTGTTACGGAAATCTGACCCAAATGCTCAT
>SLKF01000226.1 GCA_007134725.1 Clostridiales bacterium
TCATTACCAACAACCCCTGGGATATGGCACAGGTGCTGGAGGGTATTCAAGGGCCAAACCTCTCCAAGGATTACACCTTGGTTAAAAGAAACCCGGTTGCTTATTACCGGGACCTGGTGGAGTTCACCGAAGACCGGGAATCCCGCAAAGAAAAATTGTTAAAGGGGCTGACCATCGGGATTCCTAAGGAATTTTTTGCAATCTCCATGGAAAAGGAAGTGGAAAAAGCCCTGGAATTGGCAATGGAAGCCATGGAAAATCAGGGGGCCCGGCTGATCCCGGTCTCCATTCCCCATTTTCCCTATGGCCTGTCCGCCTATTATGTGTTATCCACGGTGGAGGCGGTATCCAATCTGGCCCGTTTTGACGGGGTGGCTTACGGGCACCGGGCTTCCAACGTGGAGAACATCGGGGCGTTAATTGAAAAAAGCCGAGGCCGGGGCTTCGGTGAGGAAGTAAAAAGACGGCTGATTTTGGGAAATTATATCCTAAGCAGGGAAAAACCGTCCATTGTTAAGGCAAAGAGGGTCCAAGGGTTACTGAAAGAGGATTTTCAAAAGGTTTTTCAGGAGGTGGATCTGCTGTTTACAGGGACCACCAATACCACGGCCTTTAAGCTTGGGAAAAGAAGCAAAAGTCCCATGGATATGCAGCGTTTGGATGAATTGACGGTGGCTGCCAGTATTACCGGGTTGCCGGCAATTTCCGTGCCTTGCCAGGAGCCGGGCAGTCTTCCCGTAGGGGGCCAACTGATCGGAAATTATTTTGATGAGTCCCTGCTCCTTCGGGGAGCTTTAGGTCTTGAGAGGGCGTTGAAACCCAACCCCGCGGACCAAAAAGAAGAGAGGTGAAGACCATGAACTATCAGACGGTCATAGGATTGGAAATACATGTGGAACTTACCACAAAGTCCAAGATTTTTTGCGGATGCAAAAATGAGGCTAAAGCAAAGCCCAATGAAAACATCTGTCCCACCTGCATGGGATATCCGGGAACGTTGCCGAGACTGAACGAAAAGGTAGTGGACTACGGATTGAAAGCCGCCTTGGCTCTGGAATGCCAAGTCCCAAAAAATACCCACATGGATCGAAAACATTATTTTTATCCCGATCTTCCCAAGGGGTATCAAATCACCCAAGCCACAAAACCCTTGGGGATTAATGGCAAGCTGTATTTGGAGAAAGCGGATAAAATCGTTAGAATCCAGCGGATTCATATGGAAGAGGATACGGCGAAAATGATGCACCGAGGAGAAACTACGGAAATCGACTACAATCGCAGCGGCGTTCCCTTAATTGAAATTGTTACGGCACCGGATATATCCAATGAAGTGGAATTGTTGGAATTTCTCGATGAGCTAAAGAATCTATTGGCCTTTTTGGAAATTTCCGATTTGAAAATGGAGGAGGGTTCCCTTCGCTGTGATTTAAATATTAATGTTGTGGATAAGGAAAGGGGGAGCAAAACCCCGGTCATGGAAGTGAAAAATTTGAATTCCTTTAAGGGAGCCCTAAAGGCCACCCTCTATGAAGAAAAACGCTTAACCGAGGCCCTGGTCAATAATAAGGAATTGCCCAAAGAAACCCGGGGATGGGATCAGAAAAAGGAAAAAACCCTAAGCCTTCGAAAAAAAGAAGATTCCCAGGGATACCAATACTTTATCGAGCCGGAAATACTTCCCCTAGCGATCTCCCAAAGAAAAATTCAAAATACCCATAACCGAATGCGGGAATTGCCCCAAAAAAGAAGAAATCGTTTTAAAAAACAGTATGATCTTCCGGATTACGATGTGGGAATTCTTACGAAAAATCCTTACGTGGCGGATTTTTTTGAACAGGCGGTCCTGGTATGTTACGCTCCCAAACGGATCAGCAACTGGATTATGACCCAGTTACTCTCGGAAATGGATCAGGGCCTGGACGGGTTTAAGGATTTAGCCTTAAAACCTAAGGACTTCGGCAAGTTGATGGCCATGATGGAAGAGGGGGAAATCCCCAAGAAAATCGGGGAGAGAATTCTAAGGGAAATCCTGATAAGCGGAGAATCTCCGGAAAAAATTCTGAAAAATCGAAAGCTTGGTCCCATTACCGATGAAAAAGAAATTCTGGGGATGGTTAAGGATTTGTTGGCAAGTCACCCTGAAGCCTTGGAAGACTATTGGATAAAGCCGGAGAAGACCTTACGTTTTTTTATGGGAAAAGGGATGGAGAAATCCAGTGGAAGATTAGAACCGGAAAGGCTAAAAGCTGCTCTTATGGAAGCATTATCCGAAAAAAACAGCGAAAGATCAGATGAAAAGTAGATGTTGTTGGTTCGAAAAGCCTTCCGTGATATAATGAAACTGGTATGTTTTGATAAAAATCCTAAGCAGGGATAAATAGCCCTGTGAAATTTATAAAAAAAGGAGTTTCGTTGATGAAAATTGGAAAGATTCCCACGGAATTATTGAATGAATTGATTTTTTCAAATATTAAACATAAACGAAAGGAAGTATTGATGGGCTCCGGTGTGGGAGAGGACTGTGCCGTGGTGGACTTCGGAGACTACATTGGAGTACTGAGCACGGATCCCATAACCGGAGCTTCTTCGGAGATCGGCAGCCTGGCGGTACATATTTCCTGTAACGATGTGGCCTCCAACGGAGTGGAACCCCTGGGACTGTTATTGACGATTCTAGCCCCTCCGGAAACCACGGAAGAAGAGTTGAAAACCATCATGGAAGACGCCAACCGCACGGCCTGTGAAGTGGATGTGGAAATCATGGGTGGCCATACGGAAATTACCGATGCGGTCAATAAAATTGTGATCTCCACCACGGCCATCGGCCGACAACCGAAAAACGGTATGACTTTTTCCAAAGGAGCCCGGGTAGGCGACCGACTGATTATGACCAAGCATGCAGGATTGGAGGGGGCCGCCATTATTGCCCATGACCTGGAAAGTGCCCTGCGGGGAAAGGTGTCGGAGGAAACCATCGCGGAAGCGAAGACCTATTCCAAAGAACTCAGTGTGGTAAAGGAAGGAAAAATCGCCGGGATCTATGGGGTAAACAGCATGCATGACGCTACCGAGGGGGGCATCCTGGGAGCCCTGTGGGAACTGGGAGAGGCCTCGGCCTTAGGGGTGAAAGTCAATGTGGAGGATATCCCCCTTCGGAAAGCCACAAGGGAAATTACCAAGAGTCTTGGAATTGACCCTTTAAAACTGATTTCCAGCGGCGTGATGGTTATGTCCCTGGACCCCTCTAAAAAAGAGGGGCTCTTAAAGGAGTTTTACAAAAACGGCGTGGAGGCCACCGACGTGGGAGAAGTCATTTCCCAAGATTCCTATCTGTTGAAGGGAGACCACCGGGAGCCTCTGGGACCACCGGATGTGGATGAACTGTATAAAGTAATTTAAGACACGGAGGTTGTACAATACTGAAAAGTGATAAATACTGAAAAGTGATAAATACTGAAAAGTGATAAGAACTAGAAGGAGGAGTATATAGTGTTGGTGTTGATACTAAGTTATTTATTGATTTTTTTCGCCCGGGTTCTCGATATTTCTCTGGCAACCATTCGAATGATTATGGTGGTTCGTGGGAAAAGAATACAGGCGGCCTTGATCGGATTTATGGAAGCTCTGATTTTTGTAGCTGTTTTTAGTAGAGTATTAAACCACATGGACGATCCGATTAATGTTTTAATGTTTGCTTCGGGTTTTGCCACCGGGAATTATGTGGGCATGTGGGTAGAAGAAAAGATGGCTCTTGGAAACATTATCGTACAAGCCATAACCCCTACCCATTACCAAGACTTAACCGAGTCTCTTCGGGAAGAAGGCTTCGGGGTGACCATTGTTCAGGGGTACGGAATTAAAGGAATCAACAACCTGCTAAACATCACGTTGCAACGAAAACGTATGAATAAACTTATGCGAATCATCGACGATTATGATAAACAAATTTTTGTAACCGTAACCGATGCCCGGGCCATACGAGGAGGCTATTTTTCCCTATCCAAGCGAAAATAAGGAGAAGACAAGGGGAAGCAAAAGCCAAAGTATGATACAATCGAAGGGCTGAAAATCACCATGAGCTCATCCGACAGTAAAAAGTATGGATGAAGACAAAGGAATTAGCCTAAGGAATGATAAAAGAGAGGAAGAAATCTATGAATCGAATCAATAACCGAAAGCCCGATGAACTTCGGGAGATGAAAATGACGACAAACTATATCAAACACCCCCAGGGGTCGGTACTAATTGAAATGGGAGAGACCAAGGTAATCTGCTCCGCCACCATCGAAGAGAAAGTTCCGTTTTTTCTTAAAAACTCGGGAACCGGTTGGATTACTGCGGAGTATTCCATGCTGCCGGGAGCCACCCATACCAGAAATATTCGGGAATCCAGCAAAGGAAAGATCAGCGGAAGAACCCAGGAAATCCAACGGTTGATTGGCAGGGCCCTACGATCCGTAGTGGACTTGAAAGCCTTAGGGGAAAAAACCATCTGGATCGACTGTGATGTAATCCAGGCCGACGGAGGGACAAGAACCGCCTCTATTACCGGAGCTTTTGTAGCCTTGACCATGGCCGTAGACAAGCTTTACAGCCAAGGGAAAATGAAAGTCTTTCCCATAAAAAATTACGTATCCGCCATCAGTATCGGCGTCATTGAAGGTACCGAACTGCTGGATCTTTGTTATGAAGAAGACTCCAAAGCCCATGTGGATATGAATGTGGTTATGACGGACCAGGGAGAATTCATTGAAGTTCAGGGAACTGGAGAAGAAGCCCCTTTTTCCAAGGAACAGCTCTTAAGTCTGTTGACTCTGGCGGAAAAAGGGAACCAAGAGCTGACTCAAATGCAGCGGGAGATTTTAGGACCCGTCGGTGAGCGGATCGGCGAAACAAAGGGAGGAAAGTAAGTGTCGGATACAAAAACCTTAGTGATTGCTACGGGAAACCCCAACAAATTAAAAGAAATTCAAAGTTTATTAAAAGATTTTCCTATACAAATACAAAGTAAGGATGAGGCAGGCCTTCAATCCGTAGAGATTGAAGAGACCGGCACCACCTTTGAGGAAAATGCCCTCTTAAAGGCAAAGGGGATTCAAGCCTATACGGGAACCATGGTTCTTGCCGATGATTCGGGAATCGCGGTGGACGCCTTAGAGGGTGCTCCCGGGGTTTACTCTGCCCGTTACGCCGGAGAAGAGGCTAATGATCAGAAGAACAATGAAAAGCTCTTAGAAGCCCTCAAAGAGGTTCCTAAGGAGGAGCGGGGAGCGGAGTTTGTCTGCGCCATGGTTTTATTGTTTCCCGACGGAAAAATCCTAAAAGCAACCGGGGTGACTCGGGGAGAGGTAGGATTCGAAAACAAAGGCCGGGGAGGGTTCGGTTATGATCCCCTGTTTGAGCTGCCCGATGGAAAAACCATGGCGGAGCTGAGCGCCGGTGAGAAAAATGCCCTCAGTCATCGGGGAAAAGCCCTGAGAAGGATTAAAGAGCTGCTGGAAGAGGCGTTTAGGGAAGGAAAAGAAATATAAGAAACTTTAGAGGTGAAAAACGTGAAAATTGCAATATTGGGGGATAGTCATAATCATTTGGAAATTCTGGATCGTATGCAGGTGGAAAATCGATTTGAAGGGGTGGAACTGATTCTTCATACGGGGGATATGTGTAATGACGGAAGCTATCTCGAAGAAATTACCGGGATTAAAGTGATCGGTGTGAAAGGAAACGCGGACCCGATTTACAGTCCCTGTGAAACGGAAGTGATCTTGGAGTTGGAAGGATATAAAATCTTTTTAACCCATGGGCACCGCTACGGTGTAAAGGGCAGTAATGACCGGCTTTTTTATCGTGGAAAGGAAATCGGCGCGGATATCGTGATTTTCGGCCACAGTCATATTCCCCTAACCATAGAAGAAGAAAATATGCTGCTGCTGAATCCCGGGAGTATCGGTTTCCCCAGAGGCCTGAGCAAAAAAAGCTACGGGATTATTACCTTGGAGGATCCTATCAAGGTGGACCTGGTGGAAATGGATGACCTGTAAATACCAATGACTTACACCGATTAGGAGAAGGGCCGGAGAAGAAAAAAATAAAATATAATAAAATCTATTGACATAGACCGAGGATGATGATACTATTATCTAGGTCGCAAGGAAATCGATATGCGGGTGTAGTTCAGTGGTAGAACTTCAGCCTTCCAAGCTGATAGCGAGGGTTCGATTCCCTTCACCCGCTCCAAAAATATGGTGGGTGTAGTCAAGGGGTTAAGACACAGGATTGTGATTCCTGCATGCGTGGGTTCAAATCCCATCACCCACCCCAATTTTTAATCAAAGATGTACTGTATGTACTTCAGAACCTTTGGGGTATAGCCAAGTTGGTAAGGCAGCGGATTTTGATTCCGTCATTCGTAGGTTCAAGTCCTGCTACCCCAGCCAATGATATGCGGAAGTGGCTCAGCGGTAGAGCATCGCCTTGCCAAGGCGAGGGTCGCGGGTTCAATTCCCGTCTTCCGCTCCAAAAAACGCGTGCTCATAGCTCAGTTGGATAGAGCATCGGCCTTCTAAGCCGAGGGTCCGGGGTTCGAATCCCTGTGGGCACGCCATTTAAATTTCAACATCGCATAGATACCTATGCGCCCTTAGCTCAGCTGGATAGAGTGACTGGCTTCGAACCAGTAAGTCGGGGGTTCGAATCCCTCAGGGCGTGCCAA
>SLKF01000270.1 GCA_007134725.1 Clostridiales bacterium
CAAAGCGCTTTTTCCTTTCGGATTTCCCAGGTCCCCTAAAAATATTTTCCCTTTTTGCAGTTCTTCTCTTCGTCCGAAAAAAATACTTTTTTCCTCCTGGACTTCACGGGTTTTCTTATACTGTTCTTTGTGTCGTATTTCTAAATAGATGCTTTGGGTTTTTTCGTCGGGTTCGATGCCCAGTTCTTCCAGCAAACATTTCTGAAGCTTTTGATATACCTCTAAAGCCTTGGAACTGAGACCCAGGGCCTGATACACTTCCATCAGTTTTCGATAGCCCCGTTCATCAAATTCATCTTCCCGGATCACTTTTTTACAGTCTTTTTCTCCTTCAATAAAGTTTCCGTTTTTTATGGCCCGGTCAATCTTTTCATAGGATTTTTCGATATAGAGATTTCGATAAAAACCCCGTTGCTGATCCACCCACTGGGCGAACCCTTCTTCCCCTTTAATGTAAAAGCCTTTGAGAAATTCCCCCCGGTATAAGCCTAATATTTCATCGGGATTATTTTGAACCGATTGGATATCACTTTCCATGGGCAGGTCGCTGTTGATCATCACTGTGGATTTTTTTGGCGAATGGATAATTTCCAAATCAAAGGCTTTCCGGGTTTTGTACATGGCATTTCTGAGGTTTTTCTTGGCCACTTCTTCATTGCTTTCTCCCCAAAAAAGGCTTACCAGTTCTTCACGGGTTCCTTGGTTTTGCACCAGCAAATAATAAAACAGGGCCTCTGCCTTCCGGTAAGGGAAATGTAGCTTTTCCCCATTTTTATAAACACCGGGAGTGCCAAACAGGTATACTGTAATTTTATCCATAAAATCCACTCCCTCTCCAGGCTTTTTCCTTCAACATAATTTTTCAGTCCGAAACTTCTCTATTGATTCTTTATTCATCATTTATTCCTAATTATAGCATTCTTCTATCATTATATCTTATTCTATTTCCTCCGTAAAACAAAAAAGTCGGAGTAGAAAATCTACTCCGACTAAATATTGAATTTATTAGGCTTTGGTTCTTCAAGTCTATTTTTTTGCCTGATGATTTACTCCGCTTCCATAAAGGGGTAACGATAATCCGTCGAGGCTATATAGGTCTCTTTTATTACTCTTGGAGACATCCACCGATGCATATTCATCTTACTTCCTGCTTTATCATTGGTTCCCGATCCTCTTGCCCCCCCAAAGGGTTGTTGGTTTACAACGGAGCCTGTTGGTTTATCATTAATATAAAAGTTTCCCGCAGCTTGTTGCAAAACCTTCTGGGCTTGAATAACAGCCTTCTGGTCCCTGGCAAAAATACTCCCGGTAAGAGCATAGGGTGTAGCTTCATCACACTCCCGAAGAATTTCCTCGAATTTCTCATCTTCATATACATAAATGGTAATCACCGGACCAAATATTTCTTCCACCATGGTTTTAAATCGGGGATTGGTGGTTTCAATAATCGTGGGATCCACGAAGAATCCCTTGGAATCATCGTAAGTTCCACCTTGAAGAATCTCCGCTTCTTCGGATTTTTTCGCGTAATCAATATAGGATACAATTCTATCGAAGGCTTCCCGGTCTATAACAGGATTGATAAAGTTTCGAAAATCTTCCGTGGATCCGACCTTCAGTTCCTTCGTCAAAGCGATAAATCCCTCTTTAATTTCACCCCATAAACTCTTTGGAATATAGGCTCTTGAAGCGGCGGAACACTTTTGTCCCTGATATTCAAAGGCTCCTCGAACTAAGGCGGTGGGTATGGGCTTAATATCTGCTGAGGGATGAACCACAACAAAGTCCTTTCCTCCGGTTTCCCCGACGATCCGGGGATAGTTTCGATACCCGGAAATATTATTCCCGATGGTCTCCCACATGTATCGGAAGGTATTCGTAGAACCGGTAAAATGAATCCCTGCTAAATCCTTATGGGGTAAGATTTTCTCTCCGATTTCTGATCCCGATCCCGGCAAAAAGTTGATAACCCCCTTGGGCAGTCCCGCTTCTTCCAGTATTTTCATAAACAGATACGCGGAATACACCGCTGATGAAGCCGGTTTCCATATTACGGTATTTCCTGCCATAGCCGGTGCCGTTGGTAGGTTCCCGGCGATGGCCGTAAAGTTAAAAGGGGTTACGGCAAATACAAAACCGTCTAAGGGTCGATATTCCATACGATTCAAAGTGTTATCCGGGGAATCGGGCTGTTCTTTCATAATCTCCGACATAAAATACACATTAAATCGTAAAAAGTCAGCCAGTTCGCAAGAAGCATCGATTTCCGCTTGATGAATATTTTTCCCCTGACCCAGCATGGTAGCCGCGTTCATCGTTGCCCGATAAGGCCCTGCCACTAAATCCGCTGCCTTTAAAAAAATAGCCGCCCGCTCTTCCCAAGGCATCTGTCCCCATGGATCTTTTGCTTCCAAGGACGCTTCAATCGCTTTTTCGATTTCCTCCGATCCGGCTTGATGATATTTTGCCAACAGAAGATCATGGTCTTCTGGCGAAGTTCTCTTCTTCACATTACCGGTTTTGATTTCTTCTCCCCCAATGATTAAAGGGATTTCTATAGCTTCCTTTTTCAGTTCCCGGAGTTTTTCCTTAACTTCTTTTTTTTCCTGACTTCCTTCCCGATAGGTTAAAACCGGTTCGTTTTCGGGTTTTTCAATTATAAAATTGGCATTAGCCATAGCTAACAACCTCCTTGTAATTCTTGTGGTTTTTCTTTCATTACGTTGTTTACCCTAATAATTCTTAGTTCAAACCTTTTATCGATAAACACAAGGGCTTCCTTCGTTATCGTAAACCAGTTTTCCCCCTTTAATCACTTTCTCCACGGTACTTACCCCAATATGATAGGGAATAAATTTATAGGATTCAAACTCCAGTAAAATCATATCCGCTTTCTTTCCTACATCAATACTGCCGATGGAATCCGCACGGTCAAGGGCTGCTGCACCGTTAATCGTCAGGGCGGTAATGGCTTCCTCTGTGGAAATATTCATATACAGGGTTGCCAGGGAAAATATCATCGGAATGGACTCGGAAAAACAACTGCCCGGATTTAAATCCGTGGCCAGGGCTACTGCGGAACCCCGGTCGATCATCTCCCGGGCTCTTGCATATTTTTCCTTAAGGCTAAAGGCGGTTCCCGGAAGGATGGTGGCCACCACCCCTTTTTTCGCCATCTGATCAATGCCTTCATCGGAAGCTTGCAGTAAATGATCCGCGGAGGTTGCTTCCAATTCCGCTGCAAGTTCCGCTCCTCCTAAGGGGACAATTTCATCCGCATGAAGCTTTACTTTCAGCCCCATTTCTTTGGCCTTGCTTAACAGCCGTCGGGACTGTTCGATACTAAATACATTTTTCTCGCAGAAGACATCACAAAACTCGGCGAGTTTTCGCTCAACCACTACAGGCAGGACGTCTTTAATGATCTCCTCGATCATTTCGTCCTCCCGTCCTTTATATTCCTTCGGTACCGCATGAGCCCCCAGGTAAGTTTTTACCACTTCGATGGGATGGTCCCGATCCGTATCCTGCATCACTTCCAGCTGTTTGATTTCCGTATCGAAATCCAGTCCGTAACCGCTTTTGCCCTCTACGGTGGTCACCCCGAAGGATAACATGGAGTCCAGTCTCTTCATCCCATCCCGGTAAAGTTCTTCCTTGGATGCGGCTTTGGTTTGGCGAACACTGCTTAGAATTCCGCCGCCCCGGTTCATGATGTCCATGTAGTCATCTCCCCGAAGTCTCCAGGAAAATTCCTCCGCACGATAACCTCCCCAGATATAGTGGGTATGGGAGTCTACAAATCCCGGTAAAAGGGCTTTCCCTTTGGCATCCACTACCTCATAAAGATCCTGGTTATAATCTTTTAAAATTTCTTTTTGGGGTCCCACAGCTTTAATAATGCCGTTTTCCACAACTACTGCGCCATTTTCAATAACCCCAAGCTCCGACATTTCCTTACCTTTTTTTGCTGTGAAGCCGCTGCATGTTACAATTTCCGATGGGTTTATAATAATCATATTTCCGTTCTTCATTGATTGATTTGCTCCTTTCATTGTCTATTGTATTGATTTTACATTTATTTTACCTGATGTTTTAAAGCAATAGCATAAGTACCTCCGGTACTTATGCTATTGAGATCCATAAGAGATCTTTCCTATTCCGTTTTATAATATACCCTGTTTTCCAGGCTTTTATTCATATCCTTTACACAAACCTTAAGGGAATATTTTCCCTCCTGTTTACTCCATAATCCGTTGTTCTAGAATCTGATCCATGGAGAAGTCTTCCACTCCCAGATAATAAACTGCAGTATCGATTAATGCCTCCATGGGTAACAATCCGATAATCTCGGAACCAACCACATTAACACCATATCTTTTGGCTTCAATTTTAATTAATTCAAATACCCGATATAAAGCGGTTTTGGTAAAGTCTGTCATATTCATGGAAACCTGTACAATTCCACGGTCTTTCAGTTCAATCCCAATTCCTTTGCAGTATCGAAATCCTCCACTTAAATGCCGTACATTTTTAGCAATTTGATTGGCAAATTCAATATTATCCGTATCAAGATTTACATTAAAGGCTACCAAAGGCATTCTTGCTCCCACGGCAGTAACTCCTGCGGTAGGATGGATTTTTTTACCTCCGAAATCCGGTTCCCAGTCCTCTTCCTTAACTTTTTCCTCCATTGCCTCAAACTGGCCTTTTCTTACCTTGGCCAAATTCTGTCTATGGGTGGCTGAAGCGGATTTTTCATAAAGAAAGATGGGTAAATCATATTTTTCATTTACCGCCTTGGCCACTTCCTTGGAAAGTTCAATGGCTTCATCCATGGTAACATTTTTGATGGGAATAAAAGGAACCACATCCGTGGCGCCCATTCTTGGGTGCTGCCCTTCATGCTTGGTCATGTCAATTTCTTTTATCGCCACCCCGATGGCTTCGATCACTGCTTCTTTTAAAGGATCCGGTTCTCCAACCAAGGTTACCACGGTTCGGTTATGATCTTCGTCGGAACTGTAATTTAACAGTTTCACCCCTTTTTTCCCTCGAAAGGGTTCCACAATTCGATCAATTTTTTTCGGGTCTCTTCCTTCACTGAAATTCGGTACACACTGTACAATCTTGTTCATTGTCATAATCTCCTTTCGTCTAAAATACTTTTAAATCGGTTATTTTTTTCACGAGCAATCAGCCTTATCCGAGAGGTTTTTCTCTTGGATAAGGCTATAGTGTTTTATTTCTTATTTTTTTCAAAAGCTTGGGCGACTAAATCTTCGACCAATCCTTCTTTGGGGATATAGGGAATGGTAATATGATCCGCTCCCGTATTTTCTTTATTGTATTCGATACTGGTACTGATGGAGTTTTCGTTTCTGGCCCAGGCTCGTCGTGCTACGCCGCCCATAACATCCCAAGGCATGGCGGTACTTAAAATATCATCCACTCTTCGGCTTCCGTCGAGAACCATTCCGAATCCTCCGTTAATGGATTTCCCGATTCCCACACCTCCGCCGTTATGAAGGGCAACCAAACTCATGCCTCTGGCCGCATTCCCCGCAAAGCACTGGGTAGCCATATCCGCCATAACATTACTGCCGTCTTTGATGTTGGCGGTTTCTCTAAAGGGTGAGTCCGTACCACTAACGTCGTGGTGATCCCGTCCAAGCATGATCGGGCCTACTTCTCCTTTTCGTACCATTTCATTAAACTTGAGGGCTATTTTCGTTCGTCCCATGGCATCCTGATAAAGAATCCTCGCCTGAGTACCCACAACCAGTTGGTTCTTCTCCGCATCCCGAATCCAAACGTAGTTATCCCGGTCCTGTCCCCGTCGATCAGGGTCTATGCAGTCCATGGCCGCTTTATCGGTCTTTTGAAGGTCCTTGTGCTCCCCGCTGAGGCATACCCATCGAAAGGGTCCATAGCCATAATCAAAGAGCTCCGGCCCCATAATATCCTCCACATAGGAGGGGAAGATGAAACCGTCCTTATCATCAATCTTATTCTTGGAAATTTCTTTTACCCCCGCATCGTATACGGCTTTCATAAAAGAGTTTCCGTAATCGAAGAAATAAGTTCCCCGTTCATCCAGGGTTTTTATTAATTCAAAGTGTTTTTTCAGGGTGTCATCCACCATCTCTTTAAACTTCTCCCGATCGGTTTGCAGCAGTTCCGTTCGCTCTTCAAAGCTCAGCCCCTGAGGACAATAGCCTCCGTCATAAGCCGCATGACAGGAAGTCTGGTCCGACAACAGCTCGATCTTTTCATGGTTTTCCACCGCATACTCCAATAAATCCACGATATTTCCATGATAGGCAATGGAAATGGGCTCTCTTTTTTCCATATATTCCTTTGCTGTGTCAAATACCTCTTTTAGGTCACTGGAAATTTTACTGACCCAACCCTGGTCATATCGGGTTTTAATACGGGAGTAGTCAACTTCCGCCACAATACCCACCCCATTGGCGATTTCTATAGCCTTCGGTTGAGCACCACTCATTCCTCCAAGACCGGAGGAAACGAAGAGATGCCCTCGAAGATCCTGATCATCAGGGATCCCAAGTTTTTTCCGTCCTGCGTTCACAATGGTATTAAAGGTCCCGTGGACAATCCCCTGAGGACCGATATACATCCATCCTCCGGCGGTCATTTGTCCGTAATTTGCCACTCCCATTTGCTCTGCGATATCCTGATCATTGGTATTATCAAACATTCCGATCATCAGAGAATTGGTAATGATCACTCGTGGGGCTCTGGGGTGGGACTTAAATAGTCCGAGTGGATGACCGGATTCCACCACTAAGGTCTGGTCCTCCGTTAATTCTTCCAAATATTTTTTGAGCAGTTGATACTGCATCCAGTTTTGGCAAACCCGACCGGTCTCTCCGTAGGTTACCAGTTCATAAGGGTATAAGGCGATGTCAAAGTCCAAATTGTTATCAATCATTACCTGCATGGCTTTTCCATCAAGACAATTTCCTTTATACTCTTGCACCGGTTTCCCTTTTATTTCTCCTTCCGGCCGGAATCGATATCCATATATTCTGCCTTTTGTCATTAGCTCCTCAAGAAACTCCGGTGCTAAGGTATCGTGGAGGGATTCCGGAACATAACGAAGGGCATTTTTCAAGGCCACCTCGGTTTGATCCTTGGATAATTTAAAACCACGATTGGGAGCTCGCCGGATCCCCTCTTGAAAATTCGGGGGCTTGGGTAATTCGTCATCCAACTTAATGGTCATTGCCTGAGATACATCAAAGTTACTACTCATCTAAAACCGCTCCTTCCTAAAATAATCCAATAATGGTTCCTTCTTCATCAATATCCATTTTTTCCGCAGAGGGTACTTTAGGAAGTCCCGGCATGGTCATAACATCACCGGTTAAGCAAACGATAAAACCTGCACCTGCAGATACATTTACTTCCCGCACCGTAACGTCAAATCCTGTGGGTGCTCCCAGCAAGGTTGGATCATCAGATAAAGAGTACTGAGTCTTTGCCATACAAATCGGAAGTTTATCCAGTCCGATTTCTTCAAGCTTTTGAATCTGCTTTTTCGCTTTTCCTGTAAAGATGACCTGATCTCCACCATAAATTTCCTTAACAATGGTTTCAACTTTTTCCGGAATAGATTTTTCGATATCGTATAAGGGTTTGTAGTTTGCTTCCCCTTTTTCAACAATGCTTACGACTTTTTCAGCCAGTTCAATTCCGCCTTCTCCACCTTGGGTGAACACTTCGGATAAAGCCACTTCCACACCCAGCTCTTCGCATAGAACCCGTATGGCATTAATTTCTGCTTCGGTGTCTGTGGGGAATTTGTTTATGGCTACTACTGCGGGTAGACCGAACTTTCGAATGTTTTCCACTTGCTTTTTCAGATTCACAAATCCGGCTTTCAATGCTTCTACATTTTCTTCCTGTAGATCCTTTTTATCCACGCCTCCGTGCATCTTCAGTGCTCGAATCGTACCAACGATTACTACGGCATCAGGATTCAATCCACCGTATCGACATTTGATGTCCAGGAATTTCTCTGCTCCAAGATCCGCACCGAATCCGGCTTCCGTTACTGCATAATCCCCAAGCTTAAGGGCCATTTTGGTTGCCATAATACTGTTGCAGCCATGGGCAATATTGGCAAAAGGTCCACCATGGATAAATGCCGGGGTGTTTTCTAAGGTTTGTACCAGGTTCGGCTTAATGGCATCCTTTAATAGTAATGCTAAGGATCCCTGAATATTCAATTCTTTTGCCAGAACCGGCTTGTTCTTTCTTGTGTAAGCGACAACAATGTTTCCCAGTCGTTCTTTAAGATCCGCCAGGCTATTGGACAGACATAGAGTTGCCATAATTTCCGATGCAACGGAGATCATGAAACTGTCCTGTCGGGTAAAGCCGTTTCCTTTTGGTCCAAGACCCACCGTAACTTCCCGTAGGGCACGATCGTTCATATCCATAACCCGTTTCCAGACAATTTGTCGCATATCAATATCTAAAGTGTTTCCGTGATGGATGTGGTTGTCAATGGCTGCAGATAACAAGTTGTTTGCTGTGGTAATGGCATGCATGTCTCCGGTAAAATGAAGGTTAATATCTTCCATGGGAACAACTTGAGCGTATCCTCCACCGGCGGCTCCACCTTTTACTCCGAAAACCGGTCCTAGAGAAGGCTCTCGAAGAGCAATAGCGGCTTTCTTACCGATTTTATTCAGGGCCTGCCCTAATCCTACCGTAGTTGTGGATTTTCCTTCTCCTGCAGGGGTAGGGGTGATGGCTGTTACCAGAATCAATTTTCCGTATTCTTCTTTTTCCAATCGGTCAAACAAATCAAGAGATACTTTGGCTTTATAATGGCCGTACATCTCCAGCTCGTCACTGTTGATTCCTGCCTCCTCCGCGATCTCAGAAATATACTTCATTTTTGCCTGTTGTGCAATTTGAATATCAGTTAACATTTTATCTCATCCTTTCTTTATTGTGATAATATTATGATATCTTTTCACCGTCAATTTTACGTCAAAAAAACACACCGGGTTTCTTTTTTTTCAGTGTGTTTCAATAATAGACTTTGATAATTATTTCATTATGTCTTTTTATTCGACCCGGAAGATCCTATTCTTTAATTTCTTAGGTTTCCTTTTGTATCATTGAATAAAAACTTAGATATATCGATTATGACGAATTTTCTCTGCTAAATTCTCCATTTTTCGAAATCGATGATTGACACCGGATTTTCCCACGGGAGGATTCATCATTTCCCCTAATTCTTTTAAACTTGCGTCTTCGTGTTGGATTCTAAGCTCCGCTAAGGCTCTTAAGCCTTCGGGAAGTTTATCAAGACCCATGGTTCTTTGAATAAGATGAATATTTTCCAACTGCTTTACCGAAGCATTTACGGTTTTGCTGAGATTTGCGGTTTCGCAGTTGACGATCCGGTTAATATTATTACGCATTTCCTTTAAAATTCGGGCATTTTCCAATTCCAACAAAGCATTATGGGCGCCGATGATGTTCAAGAGTTCCACGATTTGGTCCCCTTCTTTTAAGTACACCACCTGATATTTTTTACGGGGCACAATTTTGGCATTGAGTCCGAAGGTATTCACCATGGTTTGAATGCCTATTGCCACGGCAATTTCATGAGCAACAAATTCCAAATGATAGGTTTTTTCCGGGGCACTGATGGACCCCCCCGATAGAAAGGCTCCACGAAGATAGGCTCTCTTACAACAGCGCTTTTGGAAAATTTCCTCTTCGGGAAAACGGACAAAGCTTTCTTTGGATCCGATATTTTTCATCAAACCCAATCCTTTTATGACCTTTTGGCTCCCCATAACATGGGTAATCACCATTAAGTAATAATTGGATTTTTTAAAACTTGAATTTTTCCGTACTTTTATTTCCGGATTAATGGCAAATAAGATTTTAATCAACTTGAAAATCTTACGGGCCACCGCTGGATTTTCCACAGTGACTTTCAGATTAAACTTTTCTTCAGTGGTATGAACCACTTCCCCATTTAGACCGATTAAAGCCGCAAGTTCCCCTTTGTTGCAACAACTTCTCTCCCCTTCCAATCGTGCCAATTCTCCTTTGGTTTTTAAAGAAAAAGACATCTCATCACGTCCTTATTATTTTACATCCGATTTTTATATAACCGAAGACCCCGTTCAATGATATTCTTTTCATCCTGATATCGGGCCATATCCACCGCCTTGTCTTTATGAACGAAAATCGCCTCAATAAATCCTTCTTCTTTCTGCGGGATGCAGTCTATGGTGTTGGACTCCATTAAAAACCAGTGTACGGTTTTATTTACCCGTTGGTCTTTGCTCCAGGAGTTATGGTAACTATATTCTATTTTATCGATATACTCCATGGGACGAGCCCTAACCTTTGCTTCTTCCAGTACTTCCCGCTGCGCGGTTTCCTCTAGGGTTTCCCCTGACTCCACCTTTCCCTTAGGCAGTACATAATCTCCGTTGTATTTCTTTAATAATAAGACCGCATTTCCAAAAATTACAACGCCTCCGGCACTAATTTCTATACTCAAGACTCTCCACTCCTTTAATTTTGTGGATGGTTTCATAGTATTTCGCTTTAATACCCCTTATTATAGCATAATAATAAAAATCTTTAAAATCCATAAAAAAAGAGTCCCACAAAATTAGCGGAACCCTCTTGAAGTCTTTTATGGTTTATTGGTCATCCTTTTACCGGTTGTTTTGTTACCGCAAAACAAACTTCAGTGGGTTATCGTTGAACTTAGGCTTTTTTACTTCTTCTCTTTGAGCGCCATCGGTTAAGCCACCTTGAACCTTTCTGTTCGTAGGCACAGGAAAGAATCAGTCGTGAAAGCTCCAGATTATTATGACGAACGTAGTCTTTTCGAATTTCCACCAGATCCTCTTCGAGAACTTTCATGTTTAAGGCACTGAGTTTTTCCCGATCCTCCTCGGTGATGGATACCAACTGGGCTCCCTGCTGTTCGTATTTATCTTTCACCTTGGTTGGCAGGGGGGCGCTATTATTGGCAATAATCCAATCCAAATGAAGATTCCGATGATGATTCAACAAGCCCTGAACATGATCGAATACCGAATATCCATCGGTCTCTCCCGGCTGGGTCATAATATTGGAGATATAAACCTTGGAAGCCTTGGTGTTTTTGATTTTTTTACTCAAACGTTCCACCAGTAAATTCGGAATAATACTGGTATACAAGCTTCCCGGTCCGAGAACCACCACATCCGCTTCTTCAATTGCTCGAAGTGCCTCACCCAGAGGTTTTGAGTATTTGGGTTTTATAAAAACCCGTTCGATTTTGCTTTGGTATTCACGACTTTTCAATGGAATATCCGATTCTCCCTTTACCACCATACCGTTTTCCAACTTCGCATATAAGGTGATGTTTTCCAGGGATACGGGCAAAACCTGACCGGTAACCGCTAGGATACTGGACATTTCCTTAATGGCATTTTCAAAATTTCCGGTGATTTCGTTCATGGAAGCGATAAATAAATTTCCGAAACTTTGGCCTTTCAGGTTTCCTTCTTCAAATCGATAATTTAAGAGTTTTTCCATGGTGGGCTCCATATCCGATAAGGCTAAGATACAACTTCGAATACCCCCCGGTGGAAGCATCCCCAAGTCTTCCCTTAGAATCCCGGAGCCCCCGCCGTCATCGGCTACGGTTACAATGGCGGTAATATTCGAGGTGAATTTCTTTAATCCCCGAAGGAGCACCGAAAGTCCGGTTCCTCCACCTACCACCACCACTTTAGGACCTCGAATCAATCGTTTCTGCATAAGAATCTGACTTCGGATATCTTTTTTTGAAAAGGTTCGGATTTTCATATGGGTAAGAAAAAAAACAAGCATTCCCCGAAGGGAGAGTACGGTCATGATAATTCCCGTAAGCAACAACAGTCCCTTTATCGGCAATGTCAAATACGCATTGAGTCTTGTAAAAACTCCGCTGAAAGAGGAAAGTATCATGGCAAATCCTAAAAATACGAAAAGCAGATATTCTTTGATCCGCCAAGCGGTTTTGAACATTTCTCTTACAATGACAGACTCCCCCTCTCCGGATTTAATCCTCCAAACTAATTTTTCCCTTTTTCTTTATCTCTATGATGAATGGTTACCCGGTTTCCATCTTCCGTCAATTCCTTGAAAAGCTTATTCACTAAGGTAACCGACCGATGCTTTCCTCCGGTGCAACCGATGGATATGACCAAATTATTTTTGCCTTCCTGAATATAATTCGGGATTAAAAAACCAATCATATCCAGAAGCTTTTTATAAAACTCCCGACTGATTTCATGGTCCATCACATACTGCTGTACCCGGGGATCATCCCCCGTATATTCCTTTAAGGTTTTTTCATAAAAAGGATTCGGTAAAAACCGCACATCGAATACCAGGTCCGAATCCAGAGGGAGCCCGTACTTGAAACCAAAAGAAGTTAAGGAAATCCTAAGATTTCTCCCTTTTTGTCCTTCAATATACAGGTTTCGTATCTCCTCTTTTAAGGATTTTAAATCCAGCCCCGTGGTGTCAATAATATTTTTTGCCATCTGCCGCAGATTACCAAGCTTCTTCCGTTCTTTTTTGATCCCCTCTTCCAGGGAACCGTCCATGGATAAAGGATGACTTCTCCTGGTTTCTTTAAACCGTTTGATCAGTTCCTCATTACTGGCATCCAAAAATAAAATCTCATAATGATAACCCAATCTTTCCAACTCTTCCAAATTAGACACCAAATCATCAAAAAACTCGCCCCCACGGATATCCATAACGATGGCTACTTTTTCAAAAGTTCCCTGGGACTGATCGCAAAGCTCTGCAAATTTTTGGAGCAGCATGGGAGGCATATTGTCCACACAATAAAATCCCAAATCTTCCATGTATTTTATCACTTGACTTTTTCCCGCACCGGACATTCCGGTAATAATGGTGAACTTCATCCTCTCATCTCCTTTCAAAAGACTCCTGCCCATAAAGGCCAGGGCCCTTATTCCTCACCGATAATTCGAAGTTCCCGTTCCAAGTCCACTCCGAATTTCTCTTTTACATTTTTTTGTACTTCTTCTACTAAATCAATTACATCCTGCGCCGTGGCTCCCCCTTGATTTACAATAAACCCGCAGTGTAGGGTGGAAATTTCAGCCCCTCCAATGCAAAAACCTTTCATACCGCTATCCTGAATCAGTTTTCCCGCAAAATATCCTTCCGGTCGCTTAAATACACTACCGGCACTGGGTAAATGGATGGGTTGCTTAGTCGTTCTTTGTTGATCCAGTTCCCGGATTTTTTCATAGATTTCTTCCGACTCACCGACTTCCAGTTTCATTACCACTTCCAATACCGCATAATGTTTTTCCTGTAAAATACTGCTTCGGTAACCCATCTGCAATTCCTGATTATTCAACGTGATAACTTCTCCCTGATCATTTAATGCCTTCACCGAGGTCACCACATCTTTCATCTCTCCTCCATAGGCTCCGGCGTTCATAAATACGGCGCCGCCAAGACTTCCCGGAATCCCGCTGGCAAACTCAAAACCTTTTAAAGAAGCCTTTGCAATTTGTTTCGCCAAACGTGATAACAAAACACCGGATTCCGCCGTTACCCTTGTGCCTTCAATGGTTACGTGGTTATAACTTTCTCCAAGTTTAATGACCACCCCGCGAATCCCTTTGTCCCGAACTAATAAGTTGCTGGCATTCCCGATAATCATGTAGGGAATACTTTTTCTTTTTAACATTTTTACGGTTTCCGTAATCTCTTCCATTTTTTCCGGCAACACCAAAAAATCCGCCGGTCCTCCGATTTTAAAAGATGTGTGATTTTTCATGGGCTCATCGATTAAAATTCGGTTTTTATCTACGGTTTGCATTAGTACTTCTAAGATTTCAGCTTTATTCAATCCATTCACTCCTCATTAACTATTCTGTAATTTATTATGTGGATCTTTTTTTGTAGTTCAGTTTTTCTCCTAAGGCTATCTTACCGGGATTCTCAACTTCTAAAAACAGAATTTCCTCCAGAAGAGAGCATCCTGCTTTCCTATATATTGGACAGTCACTGTGGCAGTTTTTCCCTACCCTTTGAATGCTTAGGCCTGCTTCAGTCCCCCCTATGTGATCCCCCGGTTGCATTTTTCCAACTTCAACTTCTCCTTCTGTGTCCAGTAATATATTGGCCTTAAACCGCAAGTGACAAAACCCGGTTCTTCCCCGGTCAATGTCCACTTCCATCAGTTTCTTTCCTCGGTCTGTAATCAAAGAGATCTTCTCTTTTTCACTTAAGAAAAGTTCCCTTCGGCTTTCCCAAGCACCCTTCACCTTTACTTGAAGTTTCCGTATCCTCATTTTCAGCCTCCGATTTGAGACATATTTCGAGTTACGGCTTGATAATCCTTGGTATCTAGAAAATGTTTCTCCGGTTTGGAATTGACAGCTTCTGTCAGAAGTTTTTTCAAGGATCCCTCTCCATGTCGAAGGGCGGGAAGAAGATCGATCTCCTGGCTACTGTGAAGGCAGGGTTTCAATTTGCCGTCAGCGGTAACCCGTAGACGATTACACTCAGAACAAAAGTGACTGGATATGGGGTCGATAAAGCCCACTCTTCCTTTGGCTCCCGGTAATTTAAAGTATTTTGCAGGACTGCCGATCTCCTGGTTTAACGGGACCAGCTCCGGAACCCGATTTCTTACTTCTTCATTGGAAATAAAGTGTTCCTTAGACCATGTACTGGCCTCGCCGATTGGCATAAGTTCTATAAACCGCACATCGATGGGATAGATTTTCGTTAAGTTCATCAGATTTGCAATGTCCGATTCATTTTCCCCACCAATAATCACGGTGTTTAGCTTAATGGGATGCAGTCCCAGTTTCAATGCCTCTTCAATGCCTTCCAGCACCTGCCTTACTTCTCCCCCCCGGGTAATTTCCCGGTATTTAACGGGATCCAGGGAATCAATGCTGATATTTACCCGATTCAGTCCCGCCTCTTTTAATTCTTTACCGTATTTTTTAAGCAGTAATCCGTTAGTGGTCATAGCAACATCTTCGATTTCCTCAATTGAAGAAATTCCCTTTACCAACTCGATAATACCTTTTCTTACCAGGGGTTCGCCTCCGGTGATCCGGACTTTTCGGATTCCAATATTTGCACTTTCTTTGGCAATTTTTATGATTTCTTCAATGCTCAATACCTGGCAGTGCTGCATTTTATCCACACCGGATTCCGGCATGCAATATTTACAACGGAGATTGCAACGGTCCGTCACTGAAACTCGAAGATAGTTGATGTTTCTTCTATAGGTATCTTTCATAAGATCTCTCCATTCTACAGTGTCTTTCGGCTAATTCTCTTGCTTCCATGATAGATATTCATTCTATTTCCCCGAGCAAAGCCGATTAAGGTGATATCCAGGTCTTTGGCAATAGTAACGGAAAGCTCCGTGGGTGCAGACCTGGAAACAATCACCGGAATGGCTTTTTTTGCCGCCTTGATAATCATTTCCGAAGATAGCCTTCCGCTGGTTACCAGAATTTTATCCGTTACATCCACTTCCTTTGTAAAGGCTTCTCCGATAATTTTATCCAATGCATTGTGTCTTCCAATATCTTCATGAAAAAACAGCACCTTTTCCCGATCACAGAGGGCACAAAAGTGTACCCCTCCCGTTTCTTTAAAAAGTCCGGATTGTTGATTCAATTCCTTCGAGAGATTCAGGATGTGCTGATAATCATACTGGATATCCCCCTTGATTTTTTTACTTCCCAGGGAGTCCAGAACATTATAAAAAACCGTTCCTTTTCCACATCCTGTGGTTACCGTTCGTTTACCGTAAAGCTTTTGCTTTAAGTCTATTTTATTATGCAGTTGTATATGAATATGACCGACTTCTTCCTCTACTGTAATTCTTCCCACATCATTTTTATTGACAATCATCCCCTCGGATATTAAAAAGCCAAGGGCCAAATACGTAAGATTTTCCGAAGAATTCGGGGAGCAGAGCAAGGTAATAAATTCCTCATCGTTTAAGTATACGGTTAAAGGATATTCCATTACTACCTGATCTTCCATTTCCTCCATGATCCCGTCTTTGATTTGTTCTATCGTAATTTTTTTGGTTCCCTCCATAATTTTCCCCCCAAAATTTTTCCGTTCACGCTATTACCCTATATTATTTTCGGTGTTTATACTTTTGATATACTGCTGAATGCAGGGAAACCAGAATCCCTAAAAATAAATAAACCACCAATCCCTCAATGAACTGTACCCCCACCATGGCAATGATCAAAAATGGGATGACGGATATAAAAAAGACCTTAGTATTAAAACTCTGAAATTTTTCTTTAATATTCATTCACACTTCTCCTTTAATATACAGTAATATACTTTTTTTCCTTTATGCTTATTTTAACATAGAACGCATAAAAAAAACCATGTTTCAGAAGGATTTCTTTCTGAAACACGGCTTATATTCCTTATTATAGACTCAATTTCCACTTGTTTTAGGCAAGTTATTTAGCCTAATTTCCCGTTTAGTACTTCCACTACATACTTTGCTACATCCGCTGTTACGGAAGCACATCGCTCTTTTCGTTCAGGATCTCCGTATGCAAGATCGTCGGCTTTGATATATTTGCTTACAGAGTCGTAGCAAAGGGTACTGTCTGCTATCGTAGTTGTAGTGCTGGGTCGGTTTCCAGAATCATAGATCGGTAAATCCGCTGCTTTATACCAGTCCATCATCTCTTTTATAGCCGGTCTTGCTTCTTCCGGCTCTAATACGGCTCCGAAAAATGTTGCACCAACCCCTAAGGCGCCACACAAGGAAGCTTCGCTTGCATATCCTCCGGAGAAGGAATGAAACATTTGGGTATTATAGTGATTGTAAGGATAACCTACTTCGTCCGCTAGCGTGCCGAAAAGACCTTCGGCGACACCGATCCCTCATCCACCTTTTTCTTGATAACCGTCATAGGCTCTTTTTGCTACTTGATCCGGATCTACTCTTTTGTATGGCAATGGATAAGAAGCATCCCCTTGATCGTTGGATGCTTGAACTTCTTCATCACATCCTGTTAAAATACTGGTCATTCCTCCTAAAACAGTAACCCCTGCTATAGTGGTACCCACACCTTTTAGAAAGTTCTTTCGCGTGATTTGCTTTTCGCTCATTTGTTTTCCTCCTATATAATATGATTTTATGAGAATTAAGATGATTGCCCATGGTTAAATCAGTTAATATTATTATAATTTTTTCCATAAAAAAAGTGCTCCCAAGCACTCTTGTATGTTAAAATATTATCTAAAGTCATTATAGTATAAGTTTTCATTATTGGATAATCAGTATTTTTTATGCTTCATAACAGATCCTTATTTGCTATTTTTAATCACCCTTTTCTAGACAATCCACTTCTTTATGTTATAATATTATTAGTTGCTTGGACTCAAAGCATTGGGAAAGGAAGTTACCTCTATGAATTTACAGTATCTAAAATCATTTTATATCACCGTGAAGCTGAATAGTATTTCCAAGGCGGCTAAAGAATTGCATCTGACCCAGCCGGGTTTAAGTATGCAATTACAGGCCTTAGAAAAGGAATTGGATTCCAACCTGTTAATTCGTAGCAACCGGGGTGTGGAACTGACCGATGCAGGAAAAATACTGTTTGACTATGCAAATACCATCCTATCTCTTCAGGATAACATTCAGCGGGATCTCAGTAATTTCAAAACCTCTAAAAAAGAATTATTCCTGGGGGCCTGCAAATCCATAGGAGAACACGCCCTTCCCTGCAGTATTTATATATTCAAAAATGATCATCCGGATATTAATATCAATTTCAATATTTACAATTCCCAGGAAGTCATCAGTCGACTGAAGGATCAATCCATTAACCTTGGCATCATTCAAGAAGATATCTCAGAAGAGGGTATTGTTGTAGAACTCCTGGGGGAAGATCCGATCCTATTGGTTACCTCTTCCTCTACTCAAAAGAAAAACCTTACCCTTAAGGAACTCTTGGAAGTTCCCCTTATCTCCCGGGAAAAGGGTTCCGGTACTCAACGCGCTATAGAAGAAGCATTAAACAAACATTCAATTTCAAGCAAGGATCTAAAAATCATGTATCAGTTAAACTCCATGGAAGCCATAAAAAGCTCTGTGGTATCGGGAAAAGGAATGGCCTTTATTCCAAAGCTAACCATTGAACGGGAACTTTACGAGGGAACATTGCAGGCAATTGATGTGGAAAACCTTTCTATTAACAGCAGCTACTATGTTATCTATCGAAAAAAACATCCCTTTTCCGTTTATGAAGAGGCCTTTAAAAAATTTTTAAAATCCTCCAGTCGTGGATTTTGTTAACCCCCAACAAGACCCCTTAAGAAGATCTTCTTAAGGGGCCTTGTTGGTTTTTTGACTTTATCCTGCGGTTCCTTGATTTTTTTCTGTTCTTCTCACTTTCCCCTAAACCATATAGCGCATCAAAATCTTTGAGCCGATAACGCCTCCAACCACCATAGAACCCCCAAAAACCCACCCGTGTAGAGAGAATGAAGGGATCCCGCTAAAAAAAGCACCGATGTTGCATCCAAAGGCGATAATGGCTCCATAACCCATCAACAGGCCACCGGTAATCCCAAAAGCAACCTGTTTAGCATTCTTAATCTTTTTCCATTTAAATTCATTGCTGATCAGGACTGATAACAGTGCTCCTGCTATCACTGCAACGTTTAAAATGCTGACCGTATTTAAAAGAAAGGTTTCACCGGCAGTTAATCCTCCATAAAGCTCAATGTAACTTCCCGTGAAATCACTGTAGCCCAGTTTTTCCAAAAATCCCATGCCCCAGTATAAAAATCCGGAAGTAACCCGCCATGGGGATCCTGTAGTTATTAGTAAAAAAATATTCAAAAGACTTAATATAATTCCTGCTATCCAGTAGGGCCAAGGGGTTTTCAACACTATTTCATAAAGCTTATTCATCGGAAACCACCTTTTCTATATAAATCTCCCACTCTCCTTTTCCGATCTCAATATAATCCATTTTATGGCCCTGCTTATCCACCCATTCAATAACATTGGTAATCGAACAGTTATGATCCGTTTTCATAATTAACAGATCCCCTGCCTTCATCTGCTCTAATTTTTTCAAGGCTTTCAGCAGCGGAATCGGACAGGCCTCATGCATACAGTCCAAAAATTCTTCCTTCACGTTTTTCTCCCCTTTCACCCACCATAGGTTATATTTTTTTTCTTTTCGCAAAACTCCGAGCGGCAACATACAATATTCCCAAGACCGCAAGCTGTAGTAGTAATGCAGGAATAAATCCGAAAATTTCCGGCAGATAAATTGCTTCCCTACCCTCAATAAATAAATCATACCAAAAAGGATAATGAAACACCCCTGCAAGTATGGCTCCGGCAATAAAAGCCACCAATACTACAATCTGTAGCGTAAAACCTTCTCCAACCCTTACTAAGGTTCCGGAAGCACAGCCCCCGGCAATGATCATTCCAACTCCAAACAGGACCCCACCGATAACCGTATTCCATCCTAGGGGCCTAAGGTTCCCCGGCACTTCGCTTAGCTGAAAATTGCCAACATCCAAGGTTTGAACCTGTAGGATGAAAAAAAACACCGTGGATACCATCAGCGCCAGGATCACGGCTTGCAACAACTTGGTAGTCCCAATAGTTAAGGGGTTTCGAATGCTTGCGGTAAAACAAAATCGGGATCGTTCCAAAGTAAATCCTAATAGAATTCCTATAGGAAAAATCCACATATAAAAAGACTGGTTCAAAAACAATGCCATGGATACCATAAGAATTATCACCAGCAGTATCCAGGCATGAGGACTCTGATTAGTGCTTTTTATCACTTCTCGTTCTTCCTTGCGTCTTCTTTTCAAGGCTTCGATTCGTTCAGAAGTCATGGCTTTCCTCCTTCTGCATTCTATTTTATTGTTGTTTTCCTTTTCATTTTAACATAGTTTTTCCCTGAACCTCCACTATAGTAGAAAAACGCTCCATGGATTATTGAGCGCTTTTAGCATAAAAGTTATTATTGCTTTTGATTTAATTCTTCCTCATCCTTCTCTTTTTCTTTTTTACGATAAATAATGGAAGAGATGATAACACTCAGTTCAAACAAAACCATCATCGGTCCAGCCAATAAGGCTTGAGAAATAATGTCCGGTGGCGTAAGCAGTGCGGAAAATACCACCACAACCAAGAATACAAATTTCCGTGCTTTTCGAAGGGTCTTCGGCCGTACTAAGTTAAATTTAGTTAACAACAATACCAGCATAGGCAGTTCAAAGGCTACTCCGAAAGCCAATAAAATCGAGGTTACAAAACCAATGTAATTGGTAAAAGAAAATAGGGCCTGTACCTGTTCACTGGCCATCCCTGCAAAGAAATCCAAACTTAAGGGAAGAATTAATACATAAGCAAAAATAATGCCTCCTACAAAAAAGAAGGTTCCGAAAAATACGGATAAAAACAAAAATATTTTTTGTTTTTTTTCAATTCCCGGGACAATAAAAGCCCACAGCTGGTACAATATGATGGGCAATGCCCCCACCAACCCCGTTATTAAGGCCAGCTTAATATGGGCCATTAACAACTCCGGTGGACTGAGGTAAATAAAATCCACCTCTCCACTGGGACGAATAATCAAATTTTGGATTTCATCCACGAAATAGAAAGCCACTCCCGTGGCCCCCAGTAAAGAAATAATCACAATAATAATTCTTTTTCTTAATTCGGTTAAGTGTTCAACCAGTGTTAATCCTTCTTCATTCAACGAAGGACCCTCCTTCAGCACTTATGGCACAGTCGATTTTTAATGCTTTTCCTGTTGATCGGTTCATCTTATTGATCTTATTGATCTTTTTAGTTCTTATGATCTTTTTCCGTGTCTTCTTCTTCTGTTGCTTCTTTCTTCAGCTGTTCACTAGTTTCTTCTTGGGTATTATCTTCTTTTTTTTCCTTCGTTTTTTCCGTTTCCTTAGAGTCTCCATCACCCATAATATTGCTGGTCTCTTTCTTAAATTCTTTTAAGCTTTTGCCCACGGCTTTTCCGATCTCCGGAAGTTTGGCCGGTCCAAATATGACTAAAGCAACAACCAGAATCAATATCAGTTCTACAATACCTAATCTTCCACCAAACATATATATATTCCTCCTAAAGTATATTTGCAGCGTGATACCAAACTAAGAGTATTTTGCTGCGAATTATTCTTCTCTTGACAAAATTATAACATATTATTGATAAGAATAATTCTCTATTTCTTGTCTATGCTAAAGTCTTATAGTCCATAATCTTTGGTTATAACCCTCCTATGATCACAACCGAATATTTTCAAGTTTTAAAGCCTTCGGAATAATTCACTTTGATAAAAATCCTCCTGATCACTGAGCACTTTTTCGATCGTGCTCAGCAACACATTCTTGTCTTCGGGAAGGTTCCCCTTCAGGGGCACATAGTTTGATGCGTGATTGCTCCGAAAGACCGTGTTTTTAAGCTCTAAGCTTTTAATCATCTGGTGGGTTTCTGTTAGCACTTCCTTCGGACTCAGCAGCTGAAACGCTCCTGTTTCCACCCCGTCCCATAAAGGGGTCCCTTCCTGGACCAAGAGTGTTAATAATGCGAAGTACTCCGGTTGAATGGCATTTATAACCTTTGCGGATTCCATTGCATGCTCCTGCCACAGATCTTTTCCCCCAAGACCGGAAATTACCGTAACCGAGAGTTCAAAGCCTGCGTACCTTGCCTTTTGTCCGGCTTCAATCATTTCCTTTGAGCTGACCCCTTTATTGGTTTTCTCCAGAATGTTATCGCTGCCGGACTCTACTCCGAGATAAAGCAGCTGCAGACCTAAATTATTTATTTTTTC
>SLKF01000178.1 GCA_007134725.1 Clostridiales bacterium
CAGTCTTTATTAGTTATTTTTTTAACAGTTGAATTATTCTGTCTACTGTACTATAATCACAATTATAGAAAGGAAAGCTATATCAATCTATAGAGTATTTACAGAGAGGAGTGTAGTATACATGGAGAATGCAAAAAAGACCCCCCTTTATGAAGAACATCTAAATTTAAAGGGTAAAGTGGTGGATTTTCATGGCTGGGCCCTACCCATAGAATACGAAGGGATTTTACAGGAACATCAGGCCGTAAGAGAAAATGCGGGATTGTTTGATGTATCCCATATGGGAGAAATTCGAATCAAAGGGAAAGAAGCCGAAGCTTTTGTACAGCACTTGATGACGAACGATATTAAGGCCTTGAACAAAGGGCAAATTTTATACACCTTTATGTGTTATCCCCATGGAGGCGTGGTAGATGATTTACTTGTCTACAAGTATGACAAGGAGCATTACTACCTTGTGGTAAATGCCTCGAATATTGAAAAGGATTTTCAGTGGATCAAAGAGCAGGAAAAGGACTTTGAAGTAGAAATACTAAACGAATCCGAAAGAGTAGCGGAAGTGGCCTTGCAAGGGCCCAAGGCGGAAGTGATCTTACAAAAACTTACGGATACTCCCTTAAAAGAGATTACCTTTTTCACCTTTCAAGACGGTGTTAAAATCAAGGGGAAAGATTGCTTAGTATCCAGAACCGGCTATACCGGCGAAGATGGCTTCGAGGTATATATGAAGCCGGAAGATGCACGGGAAATATGGCGGGAGATTTTACGTGCCGGGGAAGAAGAAGGCATTAAACCCACAGGCCTGGGCTCACGGGATACCCTTCGATTTGAAGCCGGCCTACCCCTTTACGGAAACGAGTTATCCCAAGATATTACCCCTCTTGAAGCCGGCTTCGGATTTTTCGTGAAATTTACCGAGGAAGATTATATTGGCAAAGCGGCCCTTCAAAAACAAAAAGAAGAAGGCCTTCAACGAAAAATCGTTGGTTTTGAACTGATGAAAAAGGGAATTCCAAGAGAAGGATATGAAGTATATAAAGAGGGAGAAAAAATCGGGGTGGTAACCACCGGTTATTTATCCCCTACCTTAGGGAAGAGTATTGGTCTTGCTTTAGTGGATGTGGCCCACAGCAAAATGGGAAGTACTATTCATATTAAAGTACGAAAACGAGAGATTGAAGCCACCATTATTTCCAAGAGATTTTTGAAATAAGGATTGAGTTTTGGAAAATTGGATAAAAATACATTATACGCGTTTCCGGGGGAGAACCCGGAAAATCTCGTGAAAATCAAAAGGAGGAATTAAAATGAGTGAATTATTTTTTACGAAGAAACATGAATGGGTACTGGTGGATAACGGTCATGCAACAATTGGGATCAGCGATTATGCCCAGGAACAATTAGGAGATATCGTATTTATTGAGCTTCCCGATGTAGACGAAGACTTTGAACAGGGTGATGATTTTGGGGTAGTAGAATCCGTAAAAGCGGCTTCAGACCTCTATATGCCCATCAGCGGAAAAGTAGTGGAAATCAATGAGGAGCTGGAAGACGCACCGGAGCTTGTAAATGAAGATGCCATGGCAAACTGGATGATTAAAGTGGAAATTACCAAAAAAGAAGAATTAGCGGACCTCTTATCAGAAGTTCAGTACAAAGACTTTATCGAGGAGGAATAACAATGTTTCCTTATATAGCCAACACTCCGCAAGATGAAAAGGATATGCTAAAAGCCATTGGTTTTAATTCTATTGAGGAATTTTTTGACGACATTCCAAAAGAACTTCGCTTACATCGAGACTTAAATCTTAAGCCCGCCATGACGGAAGCGGAAATCAAAGTGCATATGGAAAAACTCGGGGCAAAAAATCGTGGCAAGGAACTGGTAAGTTTCCTTGGAGGCGGCGTTTATGACCGACACATTCCGTCAGTGATCAATCATGTGATTTCACGGTCCGAGTTCTACACCGCTTACACCCCTTATCAACCGGAAATCAGTCAAGGAATGTTGCAAGCAATCTTTGAATACCAGACGATGATTACCAATCTAACCGGGTTGGATGTCTCCAATGCATCGCTGTATGATGGGGCAAGTGCCGTGGCAGAAGCCGCATTTATGGCAGTGGATAAAACCCGAAATAAAGAGATTATTGTACCGGATAATATTCACCCCAATACGCTCCGAGTCCTAAAAACCTATCTACGGTTTAAAGACTTGGAACTTGTGGTGGTAGCCACAAAGGAGGGAACTTTCTCAAAGGCGGCGTTAGAAGAGAAGATTAGCGAAAATACTGCGGGAGTCTTAGTGCAAAACCCCAACTTCTATGGCTTAGTAGAGAATGAAATTGAAGAAATTGTAGAGTTAACCCATAAAAACAAGGCCCTACTGATCATGAGTGTGGATCCCATCACCCTAGGCGTGCTGAAGTCACCGGGAGAGTACGGTGCAGATATCGCGGTAGGCGATGGACAGTCCCTAGGGAACGGCCTGAACTTTGGTGGACCCTACTTTGGATTTATGGCGGCTACAAGCAAATTAATCCGGAAAATGCCCGGTCGAATTGTGGGGCAAACCGTAGATAAAGATGGAAAAAGAGGATTTGTCTTAACCCTTCAAACCAGAGAGCAGCATATTCGACGGGAAAAAGCGACTTCCAATATTTGTACCAATCAAGCATTAAATGCCTTAGCGGCCAGTGTTTATATGGTGGCATTAGGGAAAAAAGGGATTACAGAAGTAGCCACCCAAAGTGCTCAAAAGGCTCATTATTTGTATAATCAAATTCTTGAGAAGACGAATTTTAAGCCGGTTTATGACAAGCCTTTCTTTATGGAGTTCGGAATAACCAGTAATATTCCTGCAACAAAAGTCAAAGAAGCCCTGTTGGAAAAAGGAATTCTTGGAGGCATTGAGCTTCGGATTTGCGGGGAACATTTTGACAACGCCCTACTTGTGGCGGTAACGGAAAAGCGTACAAAGGCAGAGATGGATCAATTTGTTCAGGTATTGGAGGGATTAAAATGAAAAAATACGACCACTTAATTTTTGAACTTTCTAACCCCGATCGTAGAGCTTTTGAAATTCCAAAAAGTGATGTGGGGGAGGAATCCCTTGAAAGCTTCTTACCAAAGAAAGCCCTAAGGGCAAAAGCACCGGAGCTTCCTCAGGTAGGTCAAGTGGATTTAATGAGACATTATACGAATCTGTCCCATAAAAACTATGGTCTGGACACAGGATTTTATCCTCTTGGATCTTGTACAATGAAATACAACCCTAAAATCAATGAAGATATGGCAAGACTGCCAAACTTTACAGAAACTCATCCCATGCAGGATGATTTCCTGGTACAAGGAAATCTGGAACTGATGGATAATTTAGATCAGATGCTTTGCGAAATTACGGGTATGGATAAAATGACCCTGCAACCCATTGCGGGATCCCATGGTGAAATGCTGGGACTGATGCTGATGAAGGCATATCATGCCGACAAAGGAGATATGAATAGAACGAAAATCATCGTTCCCGACTCCTCCCATGGAACAAACCCCGCCAGTGCGGCCATGGCAGGACTGGATGTGGTAACCATCGAGTCGAAGGAAAATGGGGAGGTGGACTTAGAGGCATTAAAAGAAGCATTAGGAGACGATGTGGCAGGACTCATGCTTACGAATCCCAACACCCTGGGTCTTTTTGAAAAACAGATTCAGGAAATTGCAGCCATGGTTCATGAAGCCGGGGGACTCCTCTATTATGATGGAGCCAATACCAATGCCATTATGGGCATTACCCGACCGGGAGACATGGGATTTGATATTGTTCATCTAAATCTACACAAAACCTTTACAACCCCTCATGGCGGCGGTGGGCCGGGCAGCGGTCCTGTCGGTGTGAAAGCCCGACTGATTCCTTATCTACCGGTGCCATTTGTTGAAAAGAATGAAGCGGGCTATAAGTTAAGCTATGATTCTCCAAAATCCGTAGGGAAGATTTCAAATTACTATGGAAATTTCGGAATCTATCTAAGAGCGTATGTATATATTCTAAGCATGGGTTACAATGGATTAAAGCGGGCAAGTGAAGTGGCGGTTCTGAATGCCAACTATATAATGTACTCGTTAAAAGATCACTATAAACTTGCCGTGGACCGACCTTGCAAGCATGAATTTGTGTTAGCGGGAATCAATACGGATATTGCGGAAATGCCAACGGTAAACATTGCCAAAAGGCTGTTGGATTACGGATATCATCCACCAACGGTTTATTTCCCCCTGATTGTCCCTGAGGCATTGATGGTTGAACCCACGGAGACCGAATCCAAAGAAACCCTCGATGACTTTATAAAAGCCATGAAGGCGATTGTGGAAGAATCCAAAAATGATCCGGAACTAGTAAAAACAGCTCCCCATACCACACCGGTAAGAAAGCTGGATGAAGTAGGGGCAGCAAGGAACCCGATTGTACGTTGGGAACCGAAAGAATAAAATCATAAGGCGGTGTCAGTATTCAATGAAAGACATAATTGTAATTGGAGGAGGGCCAGGGGGTTATGTAGCCGCGATTCGTGCGGCACAACTTGGAGCCACCGTGACAGTAGTGGAAAAAGAAAACCTGGGAGGCACTTGCCTGAATAAAGGTTGTATTCCTACCAAAGCATTATATAAAAATGCGGAAGTAGTTCACTCGGTTAGCACCATGAAAGAATTTGGAGTAAACATAGAGGGCGGTTTTACCATAGACATTCCCCAAATCCATAAACGAAAAGAAGAAGTGGTTTTTAAGCTTGTGGACGGCGTAAGGAGAATTTTAGACTCCTATGACATTGAGACCATCTTTGGATCCGCGGAAATTAAGGACCGAAACCATGTGGTGGTGCATAAAAATGATGGAGAGACCGAAAGTCTTGAGACAAAAAACATCATCATTGCCACGGGAGCCACTCCTTTTATACCGGAAAATATGAAAAGCGATAACCCGAATATTATGACCAGCGATGAGATCATTAATTTTGAGCACATCCCAAAATCCTTGGTAATCATTGGGGGCGGCGTAATCGGCATGGAGTTTGCCAATATTTTTCATGCGATGGGCACAGAGGTCCATGTGATGGAACGCAACGCTCGAATTTTAAATCGATTGGATAGCGACTTGTCCAAAAGACTGCAAGCCTATATAAAAAAGCAGGGAATGAAAATTCATAACTATGCTTCAGTAAAGGCACTGAATACCAAGGAAGACGGCAGCATCGAAGTCATTGGAGAGCAAAAAGGGAAAGAGCTGATTCTAAATACGGAAAAGGTGCTAATCTCCGTAGGACGAAGACCCAATCTCCAAGGGATGAATCTAGAAGCCCTAGGGGTCAAACATTCTCCAAAGGGAATTGAAATCAATGATAACTATGAAACCAATGTTGAAGGAATCTTTGCGATCGGAGATGTGACGGGTGGAATTATGCTTGCCCACGAAGCCTCTCACCATGGAACCATTGCGGCGGAAGCGGCAATGAATAAACGAACAACCCGTAACGGTTCCGTAATCCCAAGCGCCATTTTTACGTCACCGGAAGTGGCAACCGTGGGTCTTACCGAGGAAGAAGCAAAAGCGAAAAAACTGGACTATGTAACATCGAAATTTATGTTCGGAGGAAATGGAAAAGCCTTAGCCATGGGAGACTCCCAAGGATTTATTAAAGTGATTGCCAATGGCGATACCATTGTAGGGGTTCACATTATGGGTCTGAATGCATCGGATTTAATACACGAAGGCGTACTTGCCGTAAGTAAGGGTATGAGAATCGATGACATTACAAGCACCGTACATGCCCACCCCACAATGAGTGAAGGTTTTGCAGAGGCGGTACTGGGGCTTAAAGGCGTGTCTATACATGCCTTGGCTTCGAAGAAAAAGAAGGAATAAAGTACAAAAAACAGCAAATAAAAAAACCCTGTAAATCGGTCTTAATAAACCTTTTTACAGGTTTTTTTTATGCGAAATTCCAGGATTTTTAGGCAAAATTGGTATAAAGGAGGTTTTTTTGAGGAGATTATTGTATTGTTTGAAAATTTGTTATAAAATGAAAAATATCATATAAAAAAAATTATATATACACCAGTATACTTTTGTCGGAAAGCGAAACGCTAATAATAAAGGGGGTGGGTCCTTAGGGACCAAAGAGATGAGCATTGAAATAATAAAGAGTTTTCGAGGAAAAGTTGTAGAAAATGTATCCAAGGTGATTATCGGAAAAGATGAAATCATTGATTTATTAACCGTGGCCTTTATTTGTCAAGGTCATGTGCTGCTGGAGGATGCACCGGGACTTGGAAAAACCAAGCTGGTACGTTCCTTTGCAAAGACCATCGGCTCAACGTTTAAAAGGATTCAGTTTACGCCGGATTTACTGCCATCGGATTTAACGGGAATTCATTTTTACAATCAGAAAACCAAGGACTTTGAATTTCGAAAAGGACCGATGTTTGCCAACGTCATCCTTGCGGATGAAATTAATCGAGCCACCCCAAGAACTCAGTCCAGTTTATTGGAAGCCATGGAAGAACAGCAAATCACCGTTGACGGCGAAACACGAAAATTGGATAATCCTTATATGGTGTTGGCCACCCAAAATCCCATCGAAACCCATGGTACTTTTCCCTTACCGGAAGCCCAACTGGATCGTTTTTTTATGCGGATC
>SLKF01000275.1 GCA_007134725.1 Clostridiales bacterium
ACAGGACCAAGGATGCATCGGAGCTGCAACGCAGAATATCGGATAAGATGCGAAAGGTGATGTTTACGGAAGAAGAAATACTTCTTTCCACCTCTTCCGGAAGCGGACTGATGGAAGGGGCGATCCGCTCCGCAACGAAAAAGCGGGCAGCGGTGTTTTCCGTAGGGGCTTTTGGAGACCGATGGTATAAAATGGCTAGGGCCAACAATGTGCCGGCGGATCTCTTTCAATCGGATATGGGCAGGCACACCACACCGGAAATGGTGGATAACGCCTTAGCTACAGGAAAATACGACCTTGTAACCATCACCCATAATGAGACCTCTACCGGGATAATGAATCCCGTAAAAGAGATCTCTGAGGTCATCAGGAAGTATCCTGAGGTGGTATTTGCCCTGGATACGGTCAGTTCCCTCGGCGGCGTAAAAATCCCCTTTGATGAATGGGGTGTGGATATCGGTATTACCTCTAGCCAAAAATGCTTAGGACTCCCCCCGGGAATGGCCATTGCCTCTTTTTCAAAAAAAGCCGTGGAGCGGGCCAAGACGGTGGAAAATCGGGGTTACTATCTGGACTTGTTGACCCTGTATAATACGATCCAAAAGAAGGATTATCAGTATCCTTCCACCCCGTCCATTTCCCATATGTACGCCTTGGATTATCAATTGGATAAAATATTGGAACAGGAAGGTCTGGAAAATCGATTCAATCGACATCGGGAAATGGCGGAATACGTTCGGGCTTGGGCTAAAGAGCATTTTGCCCTGTTTGCGGAAGAGCAATATGCATCCAACTCCTTAACCACGATAAAGAATACCAAGGGCATTAATGTAAAAGAATTGAACCAAAAGCTGGGAGAACGAGGCTATGCCATATCCAACGGTTATGGAGACTTAAAGGAAAAAACCTTTAGAATTGCCCATATGGCCGATACCTCTTTGGAGGACGTGAGAAAACTATTGCGGGTGATTGAAGGATTCATCGAGTAGCAATCAATCCTGATAAAAGTAAACCTGTAACCCAATACAGCTGCTTAAACCATAGCTATGCACAGTAACTATAGGAAAAAGTTGAGGCAGGATAAATATACTATACAACGGAGGCGATTAGATATGATTAAAATACTGACGAATGATAAGATCGATGACCAATCGGTACAAGCACTGAGGGATTTGGATATTGAAGTAACGGAAACGCACTACGATCCGGAAACCTTAAAAGAAAAAATCAAGGATTTTGACGGGATCATTATCCGATCCGCTACAGAGCTAAGGAAAGATGTGTTGGAGAGTTCCCTGGAAACCGGGAAACTGAAGTTGATTATCCGTGCCGGAGTGGGGATGGATAATATCGATAAAGCCTTTGCGGAGGAAAAGGGAATCACGGTTGAAAATACACCGGATGCCAGCAGCAATGCGGTGGGAGAATTGGCCATGGCTCATATATTTGCCCTGGCCAGACATCTTCATCAGTCCAATGTCACCATGCGACAGGGCAAATGGCTGAAAAAGCAGTACACCGGAATCGAGCTGGAAGGGAAAACTTTGGGGATTATCGGTTTCGGACGCATGGGCCGAGCCACCGCAAAGAAAGCCTATGCTCTGGGAATGAAAATTGCCTATACTAAACGATCCGGTGCGGTGGAAGGGTATGAGCACTATCAATATCTTTCCAAGGAAGAGATGCTGAAAACCGCAGATTTTCTCAGTATCCATGCCCCCTATAATCCCAAGGTGGGAGCCATTCTCGATGAAAAGGCCTTTGATATGATGAAAGACGGTGTGTATATCATTAATTGCGCCAGGGGCGGGGTGCTGTCGGAAGAGGCCCTGCTAAAAGCCCTGGACTCCGGAAAAGTTGCGGGGGCAGCCCTGGATGTTTTTGAAGATGAACCCTTGGAAAAAGAGGAAATCTACAACCATGAAAAAATTTCTCTCAGCCCCCACATCGGCGCCGCCACCGCGGAAGCCCAGGAAAAAATCGGGGAAGAGATTATCAAGATCGTCAAAGAATATTTCAAGCTAAAAGTGGGCTACAAAGTAAATGCAAAATAAAGGCAAGCAAAACAAAGGCAAGGAAAAAGGAGTGGATCATATGGCAGTAGTAAAACCCTTTGCAGCAGTACGACCAAAGCCGGAAAAGGTAAAGGAGGTTTCCGCCCTTCCCTATGACGTAATGAACCGGGAAGAAGCGGCAGAAATGGCGAAGGACAAACCGGACAGCTTTTTACATGTCAGTCGCTCGGAGATTGACCTGGAAGATCATATCAGTTCCTACGATCCGAAAGTCTATCAAAAGGCCAGAGAAAACCTGATGGACATGATGGGCCGGGGGGTGCTGATTAAAGATAGGGAACCGAAATATTATATTTACCGACAGATTATGGAGGGAAGAGCCCAGACGGGAATTGTAGCCAGAGCCTCCATTGATGACTATATAAACGATGTGATCAAAAAGCATGAGCATACCCGACCGGAGAAGGAAAAGGACCGGATTAATCATTTTGATGTAACCAATGCCAACACGGAGCCCGTATTTTTCGCTTACCGATCCCAGGATCAGATTAACGAGATCATTGAGGAGTGGACCGATAAAAACGATGCAGCCTATGATTTTGTCTCCGACGATCAAATCCGACATCAACTGTGGGTGGTGGACCGAAAAGGGGTGGTAGAGACCCTGGAAAAACTTTTTGCTAAAATTCCGAATCTTTATATCGCCGACGGCCATCACCGAACGGCCTCCGCCACGAAGGTGGGCCTCTCCAGACGGGAGGATAAACCGGATTATCGTGGAGATGAACCTTTCAACTATATGATGGCGGTGATTTTCCCCCATGATGAACTGCTGATTATGGACTACAACCGGGTAGTGAAAGATTTAAACGGTCACAGTCCAAAAGAGTTTATGGAAAGAATCGAGGAAAACTTTGCGGTAGAGGAACTTGATCCCGGCAAAGCCTATAAGCCGGAAAAACTCCATCAATTCGGAATGTATCTGGAGGATACCTGGTATAAACTTCAGGCGAAGGAGGGGGTTGTGGATGACAATGATCCCATCAAGCGCTTGGACGTCAGTATTCTGCAGGGAAATCTGCTCAAGCCTATTCTCGGCATAGAGAATCCCCGAACCGATAACCGCATTGATTTTGTGGGCGGCATCCGGGGACTGAAAGAACTGGAAAAACGGGTAAAGAAGGATATGAAAGTGGCCTTTTCCATGTACCCAACCCCCATCGAAGATTTATTTGCCATCTCCGATGCGGGAGAAGTCATGCCACCGAAATCCACCTGGTTTGAGCCGAAACTTCGAAGCGGGCTGTTTGTATATTTATTGGATGAGTAGGGTGCCTAGTGGATAAAACAAGATCTCAACCCTTAAGTGAAGAGGAGTTAATTCTCCTGTACCGGGGAGTTGAGGTCTTGTTTTTGTTTATACCTCCGGGATTTGTGGTAAGAATACTAGTAGAACCAATTAGGAAAAGAGGTGGGCTACTTGCTCGAAAAAGAACATCGCAAACTGCTTATTGTAGTTATTATTATTTTGCTGGTACTGACCATCGGAACCATAGGCTATCAGATTTTGCTGGATGTAAGTTTTGTGGACGCCTTGTATATGACCGTAATTACCGTCTCCACCGTAGGCTATACGGAAGTGGGAGAGATGACGGACCAGGCAAAATATTTTTCCATGGTTGTGATTTTCATGGGTCTCGGAACCGTAGGTTACGCCGTAACATCGGCAGCAACCTTATTATTGGAAGGTACATTTAAAGAAACCTGGAGGAGGCGAAAGATGGATAAACAGATCAAAGAGCTGAAGGATCACTACATACTCTGTGGTGCAGGGGAAACGGGGCAAAGTGTGATTAAGCAGTTCGAACATAGCAAAGTGGATTTTGTGGTAATCGAAATGAAGGAACGGATTGTACAGGAGTTGTCGGAGCGAGGGGTCCTGGTCATTCAAGGGGACGGAACCCATGAAGAAGCCTTGGAAAAAGCCCAGATTAATAAAGCCAAGGGACTGGTGTCCAGCCTTCCCAAGGATGCGGCCAATGTGTTTGCGGTGCTGACCGCAAGACAGATGAACCCCAATCTTTACATTGTTTCCAGGTCCGTGGAGAGCAATTCCCGGGAGAAATTAAAACGTGCGGGGGCGAATAATACCATATCTCCAAATGTTATCGGAGGTATGCGTATGGCATCCTTTGTGATACGGCCTTCCATTATATCCTTCCTGGATATCATCACCCATGCAGGGGACGTGGTACTGGACCTGGAAGATGTGGTAATCTGTGATCATTCCAGCCTGAAAGGACAGACCTTGAAGGAAGCGAAAATCCCTGAACGAACGGGACTGATTGTTCTGGCTATCCGTAAACATGGAGAAGAACAACCCAAGCTCAACCCCAGTTCCGACGAACTTCTGGAAATCGGGGATTCGATGATTGTTCTTGGAAAGGAAGGTCAGGTAAACGAGCTAAGGGAAATTGCCTGTGATGATGGGAAAAGAGATCCGATGCAGCGTCTAAAGGATATTGAAACAAACGGGGAGAGGGAAGATGCCCCGGAGAGTAAGAACAAATAGCCGATGTAAAACAAAAGCGTTAACCCAAAGGGTTAGCGCTTTAATTTCGAGGTTCTTTCCAGTTTTCCGGGAGATCGCTGGAATGCTAAGCTTGTTCTCTAACCGGATCTCCGGTAGCGTGCATCTCCTTAAAAAATAATAATATGAAGTATGCCCCGGAAAATAATCCCGATCACCGCGGCGATTATGGCGGGTCGAGCCACTTTGGAAACCCGAGGCCCCGTGGCCATGAGTACGGCAAGGCCCACGGGATCCAGGGGATTTAAGGTGAAGCCTGCCATTCGGTTCAGTTCCGGAACGGTCATCAGGCCATTTTCCATTAGATCCAAAATGATGGCCATCATGGCCGTGCCCCCGGCAATAAATTTCGTAACAATGGGAAGGACCGCAATGGCTGGAATCCCCATGCGGGTAAGTACCGGTGCCATAATGGTCTCCAAAATGCCGATGATGCCCACCATTTCAAAAATATTCACCATTAAAATCGCAAGAATCAGGGGTGGGATGGATTTTAGGGTAATCTGCAGTCCTTCTTCTCCACCCTTAAAAAGCAGGGGAATGATTTTTTTCTTGGGGCGAGTTTCATCTTTGGCATCTTCGGAAGTCTCCTTTTCCTCACTTGTAGGATTATGCAGGTCCAGTTTCACACACATTTTAAAGGCGATAAAGCTTGCCAAAAGTCCCGCGGGGATGGAAGTTAAGATATTAATCGGCAGATTCAGCCCCACAGCCACCAGGGGAAAGCTGGCATTGGCCTGGGCCATCACCAATATGGCGGCTAAGGTTGCGGCGATTCGGGCATCACTGATGGAGGGTCTCATCTCCATTACCTTTAATGTCGCCACCGGGGCGGCAAAGGAAATAAACAGGATTTGAATTAAGGCAAACACCCCGAGCCCCGGAAGACCGAAAATCAGCAGCAGGGGAGAGAAAACCAAGGCAACTTTATTTAAGACGTTTTTTTCTTCCAAGACCTTCATAATTGCCATCATGGTAACCATAATCGGGAGTATTAAGTATAAGGACAAGTCGATGCCTCGGGCACCGGATTCCAGGATCATATCAATAATTTGTTGCAAGGAAGCACCACCTTTATTGGAATTTGAAATGAAATACAAAAATTCAATAATAGATTTCATTATAATTGAAAATCCCAAAACAGGCAAATAAAAAAACAGGCAAATAGAAGGGCGTCTATTTGCCTGTTTCTTATATTCTGTTTCGTATTTTAACGATTTCTATTGTAAATAAATGTACATCAATGCTTATAGTACTACGCCACCGTCTACAGAAAGAACGGTTCCGGTTACAAATCGTGATTCATCAGAAGCTAAGAACAGGCAAGCGTTGGCAATATCTTCCGGCTCTCCTAATCGTCCCAGCGGTGCTTTTTCACGCATCATGTCTAATACTTTGTCAGGCATTTTTGCAGTCATTTCCGTCATGATAAAGCCCGGTGCGATAGCGTTGACCGTAACGTTCTTTCGTCCAACTTCCTTGGCGATGGTTTTGGTCATGCCGATTACTCCGGATTTGGTTGCTGCATAGTTTACTTGACCGAAGTTTCCGTAAAGGCCAACGACAGAAGAAATGTTAATAATGGATCCGGTTTTCTTTTCCCGCATAATTTTTACGGCTTCCTGGGCGCAATTGAATACCCCTTTTAAGTTTACGTTAATTACGGCGTCCCACTGATCTTCAGTCATTTTGTACAGTTGAGCATCTTGGGTGATTCCTGCATTGTTTACTAAGATGTCTAAGGTTCCGTGTTCTGCTACTATTTTTCCGAATACTTCCTGAACTCGAGCCCGATCGGTTACGTCCATAGCATACCCTACGGCATCTCCATATTGCTTCATGTCTTCAATGGACTTTTGAACCCCTGCTTCATCACGGTCAATCAGTATTACTTTTGCTCCTTGCTCTAAAAATTTCTGTGCTACGGCATTTCCGATACCTCGGCTGGATCCTGTAACCATTGCTACTTTTCCTGTTAATCTCATAAATAAATACCTCCTAGTGTTATTTGGACAAAAGAGGACGATTCTCTTCCGTCAGTATCCTTGCAACCGGCAAACAGTATAGTTTCATATCCCAGTTG
>SLKF01000197.1 GCA_007134725.1 Clostridiales bacterium
ATTAGGAGGTTGATTATGAAAAAAACATGGAACCTGGATGCACTGTACAAATCCTTTGATTCTGATGAATTTCAAAAGGATTTTCAGTTATTAAAAACAAGAATTCAGGAAATGACAAAATGGGCCAAGGAAAACCTGAAGGACTCCCATCGTCCTGGGGAAAAGCTTAAAAAAGTAATTGGGGATCAGGAGGAAGTGGGCACTTTGATGCGTAAGCTGATGACCTATGCAAATCTTAGAGCCGCCACAAATGCCCGGGATGAAGAAGCCACAAAGTATATGGAAAAAATCAACAAGGCGATCACCGATCTTACGAAAGCCTCTGTTTTATTTGATAAATGGCTAAAAGAACGGGAGGACTTAAAAGAAGTAATTGATGCCTCTGAAAAACTACAGGAATATGAATTTTACTTAATGGAGAAGTATAAAAAGACCCGGTACCTTCTAAGTGAGGAAGAGGAAGTTACCATTGCAAAGATGCAGGAGACGGGTTCAAAGGCTTGGTCTAATTTGCAAAACGTAATTTCCTCTACCTTAATGGTGGAAATTGAATTGGATGGTAAGGAGCAAAAGCTGCCTTTACCGGCAGCGAGAAACTTAGCTTTTCATAAGGACCCGGAAGTTCGAAAAAAAGGTTACCAAGCGGAGCAAGAGGCCTATAAAAAGATCGAAGAGTCCTCGGCAGCAGCCCTAAACGGCATAAAAGGGGAAGTTCTTACCACGACAAAAATGCGGGGTTACGATAGTCCCTTACAAGAGACGGTCTTAAAATCCCGAATCGATCAGAAAACCCTGGATGCCATGCTGGAGGCTATGAAAGAGAGTCTGCCGAAATTCCGGGAGTACTATAAACGAAAAGGGGAGCTTTTGGGTCATCAAAACGGTCTTCCCATCTACGACATGTTTGCTCCCATGGGTGAGGCGGATATGAGTTTTACCTATGAAGAAGCCAGAGATTACGTACTAAAGAATTTTAAGACCTTCAGTCCGGAACTGGAAAGGTTTACAAAGAAAGCCTTTGATAATGAATGGATTGATGCAGAGCCTCGAGAGGGGAAAAGGGGTGGGGCCTTTTGTGCAAATATCCATCCTATTGGAGAGAGTCGGATCCTTTCGAATTTTGACGGAAGTTTCAGCAATATGACTACCCTTGCCCATGAACTGGGTCATGCCTTCCATGGAGACTGCCTGAAAGAGGAACATCTCCTTAACAGTGGCTACACGATGCCGATTGCAGAAACCGCATCCATCTTTTGTGAGACCATTGTTGTGAACGCCGCACTGAAAGAAGCGGATAAAAAAGAGGCTTTCACGATTTTAGAGGCCAATTTACAAGGTGCCGGTCAGGTTATTGTAGACATTATGGCACGATTCTTTTTTGAAAGCAAAGTTTTTGAAATCCGGGAAGATCATGCTTTATCGGTACAGGAACTGAAAGATACCATGCTTTGGGCACAGAAAGAGGCTTACGGTGACGGTTTAGATCATAATGCCCTACACCCTTATATGTGGGTTAATAAACCCCATTACTATTCTGCAGGACTTAGCTTTTACAACTTCCCCTATGCTTTCGGACTGTTATTCGCTAAAGGGGTTTACGCTGAATACCTAAAACGGGGAGAGGCCTTTGTACCGGAATATACAAAACTCCTGAAAGCCACGGGAAAAAATGAAATAAAGGATGTGGCCAATAGGGTGGGAATTGATGTTCAAGATCCCGCATTCTGGAAAAGTTCCCTGGCCCTTATCGAAAAAGATATCGAAGAATTCATCAGACTCAGTAAAGAACTATAATACCATTGTCGCAGGCTCTTTTCCTGGAAAGAGCCTGTGGTAAATACGATAAAAGATCAAAATTATCAATCCTTGGAATCATAAATAAAAATCGTTAAAATAATATCAATTATTGATTGACAGTCCTACTGAAAATAAGCTATGATAATATTGTAGCTATTAAAAATGGAGGTGTACAAAGATGAAATCTTATAAGGATATTTTAGCAATGGCTGTGGAAAATGAAGTGGAAGCCCATGAGTTTTATAAAGCAGCAGCGGAGAAGATTCAGGACAAGAACCTGAAAAAAACCTTTGAGGATCTTGCTCAGGAAGAGACCAAACACAAGGTACTGCTTGAAGGGTATTTGAAAAATGATATGAAGACCATGAAGTTTAAAGAAAACAAAGACTTTCAGCTTTCGGAAACCGTAGAGAAAAAAACCTTATCCACGGATATGAGTTTTAAAGACGCCATCGCTTTGGCCATGAAAAAAGAAGAAGAGGCCATGAACATGTACCGTCAGTTTGCAGAAGCCAGCGAAGAGGAAAAACAAAAAGAAACCTTTGCGGAACTGGTAAAAATGGAACAACAACATAAAACCAGGTTGGAAGACATTTATAGCAACGCCGCCTTTGTTGAAGTCTGGTAATACAAAAAAATTTACGCAGTATAAAACAAAAGAGCTTACCCCTTAACTACTTAAGGAGTGAGCTCTTTTGTATATTTCGCTTTTATCTGCAGTATTAAGAAGTTTTTCCGTAATCCCTGCGATTAGGAGAATGACAAAGATGTTTACTGTGAATCGGGTAAGCATAAAAGTCCAACCGAGGGCACTGGCTTCAAACAACAGCAATGGAATTTTGGTTGTGGACCATGCTCCGATAAAAATCAGGACATTGGATAACTTACTGCCCTTCTTAAGCAGCAGACCGGCAATGGGAAAGGCAACATACAGAGGCCCTGCGGCTAAGGACCCCATTAAAAAAGCGATGAGTTTTCCCAGGGGACCGGACTTTTCCCCCATAAGCTTGATCATGGTTTCCCGGGGAACCCAAACATCCAACAGACCGAGAATAATAAAAATCGGTGGAACCACATACAGCATTTCCAGAGTGTTATTCCTTGTATGTGCTAAGGAACGATAACCGATTTCCGGAAGGATAAAAAGGAGAATAATGTTGATGGTGACTAAAATAAGGGCAAACTTATAACGACTGATGATTTTCTTCATCCTAAAACCACTCCAATCACTAAGGCTACAACAAAAGAAAAAGAAAAGGCCAGGCTGTTTCTAAGAACCGCCGCCCGTTTACCGAAATACTGAATCTCCACGGGGAGGGTTACCACTCCCACCATCATTAAGGTGGAGATAAACACGGCAATTTGCATAAAACCGGCGCCGTTGTTTAGTAAGGTTGCCGCCAGGGGAAAAGCTACAAACCCGGGAATTAAGGTGATTCCACCAACCAGGGCTGCGAGAAACATTCCCAAAAACCCGGATTCCCCTCCTATTAATCGGGAGATGGTTTCCGGATCGATGACCGCAAGCATTAAGCCTATGATCACCAGAATTCCGATAAACTGTGGAAGAATGTTTTCAAAAGCTTTCCAGGCTTTTTTCAGTGCTTTTTTTGTTTTCTTACGATCTTTAAAAAAGGACAGGGATAATAGAATTGTGGCCAATACATAAAGAATTAGGGTAAACATAAAAGAACTCCTTTCTCTGTTTGACCCCCTATGTACGGGGGTATCAATCTCATAACAGTATAAGGAATAATTCAATTTTTGTCAATGGAAAAGCGAAAGTATATCGTAGGAAATTGGAAAATTGGGTAATAAAATAATAGGTTTCAAAAACATATTTTGGCAAAAGGCATCTGGAATAAGTAAAGAGCGGATAAAATACAGGAGGGGTTTTATGGTAAAAATTATTATCTTGGAGGATATCGGATGAGGATTCTCAAAACTTCGGCCCATCGTGGATGAGGCCTTAAAACGATTAGGACTAAAAAGTGAAATTACCATGATTTGTAATTCCCGAGAATTTGATAAATACGAAGTGAAAGAGACGCCCGCATTGATCATCAACGGAAAAATTGCGGTGGAGGGTTGGGTACCGTCCATCTTTAAAATGCCGGGAATTATTGAAATCCATCTGTCTGAATATGGGGAAAGAAAGGAGGATGAAAAATGATCATCAAAGGGAAATACAATGAAGCCAAGGTTTTCAGTGACGAGTTGGAGGATCAAACAAAAGAGCAAATCCAGGTTTTATGCGATCAATGGTTTTTAAAGGATGCAAAAATACGGGTCATGCCCGATGCCCATGCGGGAATGGGATCAACCATCGGGACGACCCTTACGGTTACAGATAAAGTGGTGCCTAATCTTGTGGGCGTGGACATCGGCTGTGGCATGCTTACCGTACCCATGGGAAAAAAAGAAGTGGACTTAAGAAAACTGGATTTATATATTCGGGGAAACATTCCCAGCGGATTTAAAAACCATAAAAAACCTCAGATTGATTATGTTAAGGAAATTAAGAGCCTTAAAGGGATCGCCGCCTTAGATAAAAGTGCTGCGGAGTTTAATTTAGCCCTGGGCAGTCTTGGTGGGGGAAACCATTTCATTGAAATCGATCGGGATGATGAAGGAGACCAGTATCTGGTTTTTCATAGCGGCAGCCGGAATCTGGGAAACCAGATTGCAAGACATTACCAAAAGATGGCACAAAACAATCTAAAGGACCAATCGGAAATACCCAAGGACCTCTGTTATCTTGAAGGCCAGGAGTTGGAAGATTATTTACACGATATGGATTTGATTCAACGCTATGCAAAGGTGAACCGGGAAGTAATGGCCAGAAAAGTTCTGGAAGAGTTTTTCAACCGACCCTTTATAAAAGAAGAGAGCTTTCATACCATTCATAACTATATTGATCTTAAGGAAAGGATCCTTCGTAAGGGGGCAGTTTCCGCTAAAAAAGGGGAGAAACTGTTGATTCCCATTAATATGCAAGACGGAAGTCTGTTAGCGGAAGGTCTTGGCAATGAGGATTGGAACTACTCCGCTCCCCATGGCGCGGGAAGACTTATGAGCCGAAGGGAAGCCAAAAGACAATTATCCATGGAAGTCTTTAAAAAGTCCATGAAAGGGATTTATTCTTCCTCGGTAAGTTCCAAAACCATCGATGAGGCGCCCATGGCTTATAAACCCATGGAAGATATATTAAAGCATATTCATCCAACCGTGGTGATCCTTAAACACTTGAAACCGATTTATAACTTTAAGGCCTAAGATTTAAAAATATTATGGGTAAAGTCGAAGCCGCCGGGTATAAATTTCCCGGATAAAAATCTAAACAGAAAGCTGGAATGAAAATGAGCGAGCGGGTGTTGGAACTGCGAAATGTGCATAAAGATATCAAAGGCAAAAAAATTATCAAAGGCATTGATCTGGAACTTTTTTCCGGGGAAGTTCTGGGGTTTTTGGGGCCCAACGGCTCCGGAAAAACCACGACCCTTAGAATGATTGTAGGGCTTATCCGGATGACAAAAGGAGAAGTTTTCATTGCGGGACATTCCATTGGAAAGGATTTTGTAAAGGCTATGAAAAATGTGGGGTGCATTATTGAGAATCCCGAGATGTATGATTATTTATCCGGTTGGGAAAATCTTAAAATCCTGGCCTCCATGGAAAAAGGAATCACCAAGGAGAGAATGAAAGAAGTGGTATCCCTTGTGGGGATGGTAAAGCGAATTGATGATAAGGTATATACCTATTCTCTGGGTATGAAACAGCGACTGGGTATTGCCCAGGCCATCATGAAAAGACCGAAACTGTTGATTCTCGATGAGCCGGCCAATGGACTGGATCCCGCAGGGATCAGTGAATTTCGTAAACTGATTCAAAAACTCGCCCACCAGGAGGCCATGGCGGTTCTGGTTTCCAGTCATATATTGGCGGAAATCGAAATGATGTGTGACCGGGTGGCCATAATTAAACAAGGAGAAATTGTTAAAGTAACCACGGTGAAAAACATCGTTAAGGATCAGGGGATTATTTGGAAAATAAAAGAGATTCAGCAAGGAAAAAAACTTTTGGAAGAAGAATTTCAAGCCACGGTTCAGATTAAGGAAGATCAAACCTTGCTGGCCTTTATCGGGGAAGAGAAGGTGGCCATGGTGAATAAACGATTTATGGAAGAGGATCTGGGGCTGATCTATGTGAACAAGAATCAAAAATCCTTAGAGGATCTTTTCCTGTCCCTGACAGAAGGTGATGAAATTGTATAGTTTAGTGGGAAATGAAGTTTTTAAAATCATTATGAAAAAGCGCCTTTGGGTGATTGTTGGAATACTCATTATCCTCATCGGTCTCTTCGCTTATGGAGAGCATTATACAAGGGAGCGAACCCAAAGCCAAATTGCAGAAAGGCTTGGGATCGATGATGTGGATGACTGGCGGGAAATTACCAATCAGCAGCTTTTGGATCTGGAAAGACGGCTGGATAACCCTTTTATTCCTGATGAAGGAAGAGCAAGTATTCAGGTAAGAGCAGAGCAGCTCCGGTATTATTTAGCCGAGGATATCAATCCCACCACTTTCAGTGCCGCCCAGTTCACGAGTAATTTTATGGAACAATCCATATTTTTGTTTCTCCCCCTCTTAATCATTCTATTGGCATCGGATATTGTATCGAAGGAATCCACAACGGGAACCATTAAACTTCTGATGACCCGACCGGTACCCCGTTGGAAGATCTTAACTTCCAAGTTACTGGCACTGACAATCTTAGAGATGATCGTAATTCTACTAATGGCAATCATTGCCC
>SLKF01000269.1 GCA_007134725.1 Clostridiales bacterium
TATCTCTGTTCAGGCTCGAGAGCTGAAAGGAGCAAAAATTTACTTAGATGTGGTAAGTGTAGGGGCAACCATCAATATTATGCTTGCGGCGGTAAAAGCCAAGGGACAAACCATTATCGAAAATGCCGCAAAGGAACCTCATATTGTGGACGTGGCCAACTTTTTAAATGCTTTAGGGGCGAATGTAAAAGGGGCAGGAACCGACACGATCAAAATAGAAGGGGTAAAAAAACTCGGTGGGTGTGAACACGCCATTATCCCGGATCAGATTGAAGCGGGCACCTATATGATTGCGGCAGCCGCAACCCGGGGAGATGTTCTGATTAAAAATGTAATTCCGAAACATTTGGAGTCCATTACGGCGAAATTAATCGAAATGAATGTAGTGATTGAGGAAAATGGAGATGAAGTTCGGGTGAAAGCTTCGAAAAGAACAAAAAGTGCGGATATTAAAACCCTGGTATATCCCGGATTTCCCACAGACCTGCAACAACCAATGTCCAGTTTGCTGGCCATATCCGAGGGTACCGGGTCGATTACGGAAAACATTTTTGAAGGACGGTTTAAACACGTCAATGAGTTGCAACGCATGGGTGCTTTGATTCGAGTGGAAGGAAAAGTGGCCATCATCGACGGGGTGAAAAAATTATCTCCTGCGTCGGTTAAAGCCTCGGACCTCCGGGCGGGAGCAGCTCTGATTGTTGCGGCTCTTAGCACAAAGGGAAGGACTGAAGTTTATGAGGTGGAGCATATTTTGCGGGGGTATGATCGGATCGAAGAAAAACTTCAAAATCTGGGTGGAAAAATTGCGCTTATAAATGGCAATGAAGCTGACAAATAAACAGGGTAAAGCAATAAAACACCGAGGAGGGAAAAGACTTGATAAGATTTTGTTCGTTAGTCAGCGGCAGTGCCGGTAACAGTTATGCTTTTTCCGATGGGGAACAGCGGTTTTTAGTGGATGCAGGGCTTAGCGGCAAACAGATTGAAAGGCGACTGGCTGAAATCGAGATTGATCCCCAAACATTATCCGGTATTTTAATATCCCACGAGCATATTGATCATATCAAAGGGGCGGGGATCCTCTCAAGGAGATATGATATTCCGGTTTATGCCAATCAGGGAACTTGGAAGGCCATGGAATCTAAAATCGGGAAGGTCTCAGAAAAAAATCGAAGAACCTTTAAAACCAATGAAATTTTTTCTATGGGAAACTTAAAAATCAAGCCCTATAAAACTTCCCATGATGCAGCGGAATCCGTAGGGTTTACGGTTTCAGCAGAGAAGGAAAAAATCAGTATTGTCACCGACATTGGATGCATAACACCGGAAATCCTTGAGGAGATAAAGGATTCGGACCTGGTAGTCTTAGAGGCTAACCATGATGTGGAAGTGTTAAAATCCGGGAGGTATCCCTATTCTTTAAAAAGAAGGATCCTATCCGACGAAGGACATCTTTCCAATGATGCGGCGGGAGACTGTATATGCTATTTAGCGGAAAACAACGTTGAAAATTTCATTTTAGCTCATTTGAGTGAGGAAAATAATTTTCCGGAACTGGCCTTGTCCACCATTCAAGGGAAACTCCAGGAGAAAAAACTCCTGGAGTGTGGAAAAATAAAACTGGATGTTGCTTTTAGAAACCGTATTGGCCGGGTATATGAGTTTAATAAAAGCTAATCAATACAAAGTGGTTTTAGGTGGAAATGAAAAAATGCTTTGGGGCAGGAGGGAAAAGGATGGATAAAGAGGGAGAAAATAAAAAAGGTTTAAGCAAAGAAAAGGATTATACCCAAGGAGATTACTATTATTATCACGCCCCCTCGTCAACCGAGGATTTTTTAGAAGAAAATGTGCAAGGGGAAAAAATCACTACTCCTACAAATACAGAAGAGGTACAGGATTCAGGAGAATCATCAAAAACGAAAAGTATTCCGAAGGAGCCAAGAGCTAAAATTGGTTTTCTCGGGGTGTTTCTCGGAGCCCTCCTGGGAGGCGCTCTGGTTCTAGCAAGTGGGATTTATTTTTTACCCGGTTTGATAGAACAAGCCCTACCGGAGAGGGAAAATGGAGAGAATTCCATTGTGGTAAATGAAAACAGTGATTTGAATATCTACTCTGCGGTGGCGGAATATGCCATGCCTTCCGTGGTGGGAATAACCACGATTACCTTGGAACGGGATCTATTTTTTGGCGATATACGGGAACGACCGGGCTTAGGTACGGGAGTGATTGTGGATGAACGGGGGTATATTTTAACCAACTCCCACGTTATTGGAGACGGGGAAGTGACCGAACTGATGGTGCTGCTTCACGACGGACAGGAATTACCGGCGGAGGTTCTTTGGAACGAAGCCTCTCTGGATCTGGCCATCATCAAAGTGGATGAAGATGATTTACCCGTAGCCCATTTAGGAGACAGTGATAACCTTCGGGTAGGAGAAATCACCATTGCCATAGGAAATCCTATGGGTCTTGATTTTGAACGAACCTTAACCCAAGGGGTGGTCAGTGGATTAAATCGATCCATTACTACTTCCGGTGGCAGTGCGGAAGGCATCGACAATTTTATTCAGACCGATGCATCGATCAATCCCGGAAACAGTGGAGGACCCCTGCTTAACACCGATGCCCAGGTGATTGGTATCAACACGGCAAAATTACAAAACGGTGAAGGCTTAGGCTTTGCAATACCCATCAATACGGCGAAACCCATCATTGAACAGTTCGTTGAAACCGGAGAATTTCGACCGGTGTATCTTGGGGTTCAGGGACTGAATGCCGAGGTGTATCAGCGCAGTTGGGGAGAAGAATTATCCGTCAGTCATGGGTTTTATGTAGCAGAAGTTAACCCCGGCTCCGTAGCAGGAGAGTATGGGATTGAGTCCGGGGATGTAATCGTTGGGGTCAATGGTCAGGAAGTGCGAAATCGTGGCACCCTGATAAGGGAGCTCTACAAACTGACCCCGGGAGACCGGGCCACCGTCACGATTGTTCGAGGAGAAGAGGAATTCGATATTGAAGTGATCTTTTAAGTGGTCATAGAACCCTAAGGAGTTAAAAAATGAAAATCGATATTATTGCAGTGGGAAAATTGAAAGAAAAATACTTGAAAATGGGAATGGAAGAGTACCTAAAAAGACTGCAGAGCTATGCTAAGGTCAAGGTGCTGGAAGTTCCTGACGAGAAAACCTTAGAGGGGGCAAGTCCCCGGGAAGTGGAGATCATTCAGGAAAAAGAAAGTCAGGGAATCTTAAAAAAAATCCCTGAGGGGGCCCAGGTAATCGTACTGGATCTTAAAGGGAAAATGCTGTCCTCGGAAGAACTGGCGGAGCGTTTCCAGGACTACAGCCTTCATGGAAAGAGCCATTGGGTTTTTGTCATCGGCGGCTCCATGGGGGTTTCTTCATCGGTTTTAGAGCGAGCCGATCTGAGACTTTCTTTTTCAAAGATGACCTTTCCCCATCAATTGATGCGACTCATTTTAGTGGAACAAATCTATCGGGGTTTTAAGATTTTTAAAAAAGAGCCCTATCATAAATAATCACAAAGCATGAATGAACCCTCTGAGCCCAATCCAATGGGCACCGGAGGTTTTTTTATGGGACGCTGTTCAAAACCTTGTATATCAGAAAGTATGCATAATATTCTAAAAGGATATGGTATAATATTGGTGATCTTAATATTGAACTTTAAGAAGAAAGGGGCATTAAACGTGATAGAACTCAATAAAGTAAGTATGCTGTATCCCGGGACGAAGGATCCGGCTTTGGAAGAAATGTCTTTAAAACTAAATTCGGGGGAGTTTCTTTTTTTAGTAGGACCCAGCGGTGCAGGGAAGAGTACGTTAATCAATCTCCTTTTTCGGGAAAAACTTCCCACAAGAGGGGGGATTTATTTTGACAATAAGGATATTTCAGCCTATAAAAAAGAGGAAATCCTTCAGCATCGTCGAAGGATCGGAATGGTTTTTCAAGACTACAAACTAATTAAGCAGAAAACCGTATTTGAAAATGTGGCCTTCGCATTGGAGGTCCTGGGATACTCTCCAAAGGAAATACGGATAAAGGTTCCGGAAGCCTTGAAAAAAGTGGGTCTCAGCCACAAAGAAAAAGCTTTTCCCAAAGAACTCTCGGGAGGAGAACAGCAACGGGTAGGGATCGCCAGGGCGATTGTAAAAGATCCTGATTTGATTCTGGCGGATGAGCCCACAGGAAATTTAGATCGTGACAATGGCCTGCAGTTGATGGAGTTGTTTGAAAAAATCAATCAGGAAGGCACCACGGTGGTGATTGCCACCCATGCCTGGGATCTGGTGGATCGCATGCAAAAACGGGTGGTTGCTTTAGCCGGCGGGAAGTTGGAACGGGATGAGAAAGGGGGCTATGACCATGAATAGATACGCCTTTGGATATTGTATGCGTCAAAGCTTTCAATCCCTGTCCAGGAATGCTTGGCTGGCCCTTCTTACCTCGGGGCTGATCGCGATCTCTTTGGTTATTTTAGGGGGTTTTTTGCTGGTAACCACCAATGTTAATCAGTTTATTCGTACATTGGAATCCAATGTGGAAATCAGTGTATTCTTAGAAGAGGGCGTGAACGCAGGGGAAGTGGAAAATCGAATTCGAACGGTGGAAGGGGTAGCGGAGCAGACCTTCGTTTCCAAAGAAGAAGGCTTGGAAAACTTCTCCAGAACCATGGGAGACCCTACGCTTTTAAGAGATTTAGAGGGAGAAAACAATCCCTTACCGGACCTGATTCGAGTCCGTGTCACGGCACCGGAGCAAGTGGCAGTGGTAGCGGAGGTGGTGGAGGCCTATCCGGAAGTCGAATTGGTGGATTACGGTGAGGAACTGGTGACCCGCTTAATGCTGATTACCAGTCGTATAAACGCCCTATTTTTAACCCTGGGGGTGTTGATTGCTTTTGGCGCCGTATTTTTGATCGTAAATATCATTCGCCTTTCCGCAGTGGCTCGTCAGGAAGAAGTGGTGGTTATGAAATATATGGGTGCCAGCAACGGCTATATTCGATTCCCCTTTTTAATGGAGGGAATGGTAATGGGATGGACAGGTACCGTGATTGCGGTAACGGTCTTAGGGATCATGTATTCTCGACTGTCCTCTGCTTTTGGACAGGATTCATTGATCCTTCTTTTTCAACCGGTTACGGATATGGAACGTCTTTTACCGATATTTTTAGGACTGATGATCATGGGAACCTTTATGGCGGGTTTCGGAAGTTTGGTGTCCATTCGAAAATATCTACGGGTCTAGTGTGGGGAGGAGGAATTAAAAATGTATCGTAAAATTACTTTGCTTACCATCATGCTTTTGCTTGGGGTTGGTATCTTTGGTGGACTAAGCCAAGAGGTTTATGGAATTACGGAAGATCCCCTGCAAGAGGTGGATGAAATACAAGATGAAATTGCGGAATACGAAGAAACCATTCGCCTGCTGAACGAGGACATCGAAAAGCGTCTAGAGCGATTGGAAGAATTAGATAAAGAGCTTGCAGCGATCGAAAAAGCCCTTGAGGATACGGAAGCGGAACTTATCAGCTCTCAAGATAAATTGGAGGAAGTCACAAAGAAATTCGGTGGACGGGTGAGAAGCTCCTATATGAAAGGGGGCACCTCCTACTTAGAAACCCTTCTGGCATCGGATAGTTTTGGAGATTTAATCATTCGATGGGCCTATATGCAAAGGATTGCCGATCGGGATGCGGAATTAATCAGTATCTTAAGAGAAGAACAGCAAAATACGGAGGAACAGCGTTTAGCCATGGAGGAACAACGAGAAAATATTGAAGACCGACAATTTCAAATGCTGGCGGAACGAAAAAATCTTGAGGAGCAGCGGGAAATTTTAACCGCCCTATTAGAAGCTTCTCGAGAAGAATTAGAAGAGGCTATGACACGGATTCCTCAAAGTGAAGGGAACCCGGTATATGGGATTGCTTTGGATAATCATCCAAACGCAAGACCTCAACATGGTCTGTCCGAAGCAAGCCTTATTTATGAGTATGAAGTGGAGGGGCGGGCAACCCGCTATTTAGCTCTTTTTCATGAGCTTCCCACCAAAGTAGGCCCGATTCGAAGTGCTCGGAAACATAGCATTATGCTGGCTTGGGAAAATAATGTGAATTTTATTACAGCCAGTGGCAGTCGAGATAACCGCCAAACGATTAAAGATTGGGGAGTTAACTATACAAACGCACTATCCCATGGGGCATTTTATCGGGATGGAGCACGACGGGCACCCCATAATCTATATGTAAATCTGTCCACCTTAAGGGAAGGGAATCCTTCACCGGGAAATGTTCTTCGCCCCAAGCATATTAGCAGGCAGGGAAGCCCTGCAAATAATTTTTCAATAGAATACAGTACGAATTATCGGGTTTCCTATCAATATGATGGGCAGCAGGAAGCTTATCGAAGACTGATAAACGGGAGCCAGCACCGGGATGGTACCGGAACACCGATCTGGGCACGAAACATTATTGTACAATACACCAAGCATCCAACGGATGCTTGGGGACGCACGACACCGGAGGTATTAGGTAAAGGGGACATTGATTACTATGTAAGCGGCCA
>SLKF01000048.1 GCA_007134725.1 Clostridiales bacterium
CCCGGAGAATATCCTCTCCGGATTCCCTCAGGAGGCTTCGAACATACTGAATCATCCCTTGAAACTCTTCCTTTGAGGCTACCGAGGAGGTCTTTTTAAAGTCCCCGTCTTTTTTTATGCCCACGGGCAAAATCTCGGAACCGCTTTCTAGGTTCCGATCCATTTTTTTCAGAACTTCCACATCTTTAAGGGCCAATCCTTTCATTTTCAACTGCTTATTGATTTCTTTTTCCACAGCTTTTTCATAGGCTTCCCGCTGATCTTCCGTGGGGTCTTCGGAACCGGGATCCTTTACCATGGGATCTTCTATTTTAAAGTAGAATACCCCGGCGGGACGAAGGGTCTCTCCCTGACCTAGGCTTTCATAGGATAGGGCCGCATCCAGATACAGCAGCAATTGAATTTTTAAGCCGTGATACAGGGCGTTCAAATCAAATTCCGCATAACCGGACTTATAGTCCATCACTTTTATGAAAGTGCTGCCATCCTCTGCCAACCGGTCCAGCCGGTCAATCCGTCCTTCCAGATAAATCTTTTCCCCTCGGTCAAGTTCAATGACAAAGGGCAGTTTATCCACCATTCCTCCACCAAAGGCAAATTCATGCTTATAGGGTTCAAACTCCCCTTGTTGCACCTGTTCAATCAAGGTTTTTACGGTTTTTTTACTGATCCGTTTCAGCCGTTGGGTCAAATACTGATAGCGGTAACTGCTGGTCAGTACGCCGTTACCAAAGTTTGGCGCAAGTTCATCGATGACCGCCTCCACTAAGGCCTCTCCTTTTTTAGGATCCATTGTTTTCCAGTCCAATTGCTGCTCCTCGGACCGCTTTGCAAAGGAATCGATGGATTGATGGAAAAGGTCTCCCATATCCACGGTTTGCACTTCATACTTTTTTCGCTCCTTGGGCCGGAGGCCGTAGCTGACAAAATGGGCAAAGGGACAGTTGTGAAATTTCTCAAATCTCGAGGCGCTGGCTCTTACCGGGGTTTCATAGAGTTCCTTGGCTAAATCCCCGGCAATGGTCTCCTGCTGATTCTGATAAAACAAACCCTCGACCATGGTTTTTCTCGGTTGTTGCCACTCCTCTTTTTTTACGTAGAAGCTGTAGACGTCCCACCATAGGGGGTCAATGTCTTTGCCTTCCACATACTCCCGCATTTTATCCGTAAGTCCGTTAAAGGTTCCCGAAGCCGTGGAAACTTTTTCAAGATCCTCCTCCCGGTCAAACCGCTCGTCCCGAATTTCCAGTTTGGGAAAGAGGCTCAAAAACCGTTCCACTAATATTGAAGGCCGTAGGGCTCTTCCTTCATTGTCGGAAACCGCGTAACTAAACCAGAGATGGTTTCGAGGTTTCGTTAGGGCCAGATAAATGCCGTAGTTTTGCTCAAACAGCTTGGTTTCACCATCTTCTTCAATTTCCAGTCCTTTTTTCTTTAAAAGTACCCGTTCATGATCCAAAAACAACTCTTCCTTTTCTTCAATATAGGGAATCACCCCGTCGTTGCCGCCGATTAAAAACATGGCCTTAATGTCCTGGGCTCTGGAACGTTCCAGGTTGCCTACCAGCACCTGGTCAATGGTTGAGGGAATCACCCCCACTTCCGCGCCCTCAAACCCGGATTCCAGGATTTTAATATACTCTTTTAAGGACAGTTTCTGCTCCCCTAAAATCTCCACCAATTGATCAAAAATTTCCATGGTTTGGTTCCAGACCTGGGTGTTTTCACTGTGACTCTCAAAATGGCCCTGTTGTTTTAAGCGTTGCAGCCAGTGATCCAGTTTTTCCTTTAGTCCCTGTTTGTCCATGAATTTAAATAAGGACTTGGTTTTTTCCTCTACGTTTTTTTTCCCTTTTAAGGCTTTTTCCAAGGAAAGGAAGGGCTCGATAAATCGTTTTCGAATCTCGTTCAATGCCTCCAGGGTTTCCTCTTTCCCGTAACGAAAGTCCTCTTTCCAGATCTTTCCCCGTGTTCCATAGGCAAGGGCATGATTTTCCAGACTTTCCACCTCATCCACGGTTAAGTTGTGGAAACCGGTTTTTAAAAACCGAAAAACCTGATCATAACGGTAATTGGATTCCACGGTTTTTAATGCCGAAAGGATCCATTCCATAACCGGACGGTCCATGGAGCTTCTTTTTTCATCTAGAAAGAAGGGAATGCCGTACTCCTCAAAGGCTCTTCGAATAAGCATGGTATATCCCTGGATATTCCCCGATACAATGGCCATATCCCGAAACCGGTAGTTCTTCTCCCGTACTAAAGAAATGATCCTTCGGGCCATTTCCTCCACCTCACCGTAGGGATTGGCCCCGGCAAAGAGTTCAATTCCCTCAGGCTCCCCGGTGAATTTGTTGTAGGGATAGGCATAAAATTCCCGTTCAATATGCTGCAGGGCTTTGGGAATGCTATCGGTATTTTCTTCCTTTAAATAAACAAAGCTCTCTTTAATTTGGTTCTGTTTTGCCATGGCTCTAAATTTCAGCAAGGCCTTTTCCGGTAGGGAGAAGAGTTCCCTTTCTTCCTCCCGGGGATTTAGCTCCATCACAAAGGTAAGGGTTACGTTTTGGGATTGTTTTTCCAGGGTTTCTATCAAAGACTCCATTTGAGGGGTATACTGATAAAATCCGTGAATCCAAATCTCCGTATCCTTAATAAAGGATGCTTCGGGAAGGTAGGCGATCATCTGATTCATTCGATCTTCGGTGTCTAAGTAATGATCTTCTAAAGTCTGATTCAATTTTTCGTAAATCATACTGATATCCCACAATTTAAAATTAATCGGACTGTCTTCATGACCTTCATCTTCCAATTGCCGGATGGTTTGGTGCAGCTCAATGGGGGTAATCTGATGTCTTTTCAGCTCCGTAATCATCTCTCCCATTTTCTTGGCAAAACCCAGTTGATCGGAGATTTTCTCATACATCAACAGCTTTTCCCCATGCTCCTGAAGGATTTTTTTGATCATCATATTCTTCCCCAGCTCATCAATAACCACGGAGGTGATGCCTCCCACTTCGTTAAAAACCCGGTAACCTAACCGGGTAAAGCTTAAGACTTCCACGTTGAGAATCCCCAAAAGATCCTGGGATTCAATTAAGGCTCGTTCCGTTTGCAAAGTGAACTGTTCCGGTACTATTAAAAAAAAACGGCCTTCGGGATTTTCTCTCTGTCGACGGCTGATTTCCCGGAATAAAGTTTCTTGTAGATTACAATGGGCTCTGCCCATTAAATAGCGCAGTGGCATAGGACCTTCCTCCTTATAAATCGATTATCTAAATATTATATCATTTTTTTAAAGGATTTTTTAAATCTTTATCGAATAACGTAATAGGAAAAGAAATTCGACACATAGAAAGGATGATCCCATGAAAGCATCGAAGGGACGAATATTTGTTGGTATTGTGGTTTTGTTTTTAGGAGTCTTTATGTTGTTAAATCATTTACAGTTCATTGATTTTCGATTTGCCTTAATCTGGCCCCTGTTCTTATTAATACCGGGACTGATTTTTGAGTTCAGCTATTTCTTCAGCCGGAAGAAAAACCATTCTCAGCTGGTCCCCGGAGGAATCCTAACGGTTTACGGCTTGGTATTTTTCCTGGAAGCCTATTATGGATGGGCTTTCTTATCACCGATATGGCCTTTTCTTTTATTAGGGGTGGCCTTCGGCTTATTTCAGCTTTATGTATTCGGTTATCAGGATCGATCTTTGTTACTGCCTACGATTCTCCTTACCATCCTGGGGCTATCCAATATTCTTCAAAACTATTATGCTTTTGATTTTCAACTGGCGGTCCCCATTATTTTGATTTTAGCCGGTCTCTTCCTGATTGTAAAGAAACGTTAGGTTCACCAAAAGCGGTTCTGAAATTTCAATAAACTCCGACCAAATTATAAGGGCCGAAATAGAGGTTGACATCCTCTATTTCGGCCCTTATAATTGGTAGATGTGCCCCCTCCCTAAGGGGGCTAACTTTTAGGAGGTGTCTTTATGAAACAACCCTTTATCAAAAAAAATCGAACCTTTACGCTACTTCGTAAATATGCATGGATTTATACTATTGTGGTTGCCTTTGGAGGATTATGGTTTCCCAAGTTAGGATTGACCGTCCCCTTGATTATTCTGGGTCTTACCCTTTCTTCTCTGTTTATGGGAAAGTACTGGTGTGGAAATATCTGTGCCCATGGAAGCCTTTTCGATGCTCTATTGCTTCCTCTCAGTAAAAACAAAGCCTTCCCTCAAATTCTTAAAAATCCCTATTTTATCGGCTTTGTCTTTCTGTTTTTTGGATTCAACCTTTCCCGACGAATGTTGGCTCTTCAGGATTTCTGGGGAAGGGCTTCCTTTTGGGATCAGTTGGGCATGATTTTTGTGGGGACCTATCTTGTGGTTACGGTCCTGGGAAGCCTTCTGGGAGTATTCTTCGCTCCCCGTACCTGGTGCACTTTTTGCCCCATGGGAACCATTCAAAGAGTCATGCATTTCCTCGGTGAAAAAACCGGGATCAACAAAAATACCAATCAGGTGGTTACTCCCAAAGTCGATAAGTGTAAAGCCTGCGGTCTTTGCTCTAAAGCTTGTCCCGCACAACTTTCCCCCCACGAAGCCTTTACAGAGGGAAAGCAGTTTACCCATCCCGAGTGTATCAAATGCTCTACCTGTGTGTACACCTGCCCCACCAAAATTTTATCCTATGATAAGGTTTTGAAATATCAGCCTGCAGAAATCCCTATCCCGCAAATTGATATTGAAGAGATTCCCCAAAAAGAAAGAAAGGCCAGCTAATTGCGGGCCTTACTTTTTATAATATCCGGTACCCATATTCCAAAGTTTCGGTGTAAAGGATTCTCCGTCCTGATTTTCATCCATAAAGGATAGAATACTTTCCGTATCCCCGGACATTTTATCCGACTGGTGTAGAATTTGGGCTTCAATGGTCTTGGGAAGTACAGGAGATCCCCATTCCAAGGCTCCGTGATGGCCTAAAAGGCCGTTTAAAATGATCAGTTTGTCCTCTTCTTTAAACCCTTCAATGCGCTCCATCACATTTAGCACTTCATGAGTTCCCAGGAAAATATGCCCTAACATAATTCCCTCATCGGTTAAATCATTTTTGGGGAGGGGGGCATATTCCTTAATCTTTGCCCAGTCATGGAGAAAAGCCATCACCATTAAGCGGTCAATTTGTCGTTGAGTAAGTTTTTTTGTGGTGGCTACCGTAAAGCTGTATTTTAGTACTTCCAATGTATGCTGTAAAATTCCATGATAAAAATTATGATGCACTTTTTTTGCTGCGGGATAAGTCATGAATTGCTCATAATATTTATCAGAAAAAATCATCTCATCCAATAACTGCTGAAACTCCCGGGTTTCGATTTTTTCATAAAACACCCGAAGACCTTTTTCCATGGCTTCATAATCCCAGGTGCTGGTAGGAATCAGGTTTTGGACTTTGGCTTCCCCCTTCGGTAGTTTTCGTACTTCTTTTACCGTGAACTGAATCTGTCCTCCATATTCTCCCACGACCCCTTTAATTTCCACGGGATCATTGGCTTCAATTTCTTCGAAGATCTGTTGATATTTTTCGTAGTCCCAGCATTTCACCTCCATAATTTTCGAAGCATCCTGTACCGTAAGATCCGCATAGTTTTTATCGGTTTTCGTTTTTTTAACACGGATATCGGAAATCAATACCACAAACCCCAGCACTTCATTGAGATGATCCTTGGTAAGCTCTTTTAATTGCATTAAACACCCTCCTTATATACGATCGTTAAACTATTTAATAGTTTTAGGATAGTATTTTATTTTTTATTCCTAATTATTATATTGTACATTAATTATAGTATAAAGTATTCAAAGAGTTCCAATATAAGCGCTACCGCCATTACCGTGAAACCCCTGTAAATCTCGATGTTTCTCAACTTGCGAACCCTATCCGCCTCCTGTTTCCTTGCTTCTTTATCCTTTAAACCCCGTTGTTTTATAACCAAACTTTTAATAATTGCATAAATCCCAAGACCCATTCCGATTAGATAAAGACTTCGGTGCATGGTAAAAAGAAAAGGGATTCCTATGATCATGGAATACATCCCGCTAATGATGATCCCGAAGATAACCCAGATCCCCGCTTCCCGAAGAATACTTTTGGTGATTCCCCAAAAGCTTTGGTTTATCCTTTGATTTTGTTTTTTCTGTGTTTTATTGGTTATCTGCTTTTTGGTCTTGTTTTTCTTACTATCGCCCATGACTTTCCTCCTATACCACGTTTTCCGATGAAATTGATTCCTTCTTGCTGTTATTATATCGGTTTTTCCTCTGTTTGACTAGAATGGATTCTGTGTTATAATTTTTATACTTATATCTTTGCTGCCCTAATATACAACTTTTTTGATTGTTTTTATGGCCTCAGGGTATAAGAAAATTATGTGCAAAATTGTGTGCAAATAAACTTATAATAAGGAGAGATGTTTTATGAATCCAATGACTGCTGAAAATTTAAAATCCGCCTTCGGTGGAGAGTCCATGGCTCACATGCGTTATATTTACTGGGGGAAAGCCGCAGTAAAGGAAGG
>SLKF01000007.1 GCA_007134725.1 Clostridiales bacterium
TCAAACCGGGAAAAACAATTTGTAAAAACACGGTAAACTCTATGCAGTCCGGGATTATCTATGGATACGTGGGCCTTGTAGAACAAATCGTAAAGAAAATGAAGCGGGAGTTTAAGAGTAACGGAGTGAAGGTAATTGCGACCGGCGGTCTGGCTACATTGATTGAAAGTGAAACCGACTGCATCGATAAAATTGATAAGTTCTTAACCTTAGATGGCCTGGAAATCATTTTTGAGCGTAATGAAGAAGAAAGACATAAACGAATGCAGAATAAAAAAGCCAGGTGATCCTACCTGGCTTTTCTTTAAAATTAGCAGCGTTATCAGAGTCAGGAGAGTAAACAGTGTTGCAGCGTTAGCAGCATGAGCAGACGAAAGAGGGAGAAAAATGCTAAAGGATTATATAAAAGGGAAGGTTCTGATGGCCCCTATGGCGGGGATCTCGGATCGAGCCTTTCGAGAGATCTGTATTGAACAGGGTGCCGACTTCGTTTTCACGGAAATGATTAGTGCCAAAGCACTGACCTATGGGGATCGAAAAACCCAGGCCCTTTTGGAAATGGGAGAGATGGAAAAGCCCTACGGAATCCAAATCTTCGGTTCGGAACCGGAAGTGATTTTTGAAGCTGTTGAGAAGCTAAACCACCGAGATCATTTCCTTCTCGATTTAAATCTTGGGTGCCCGGCACCGAAGGTCGTAAAAAATGGGGATGGATCCGCCTTGATGAAGACCCCTTCCCTAGCGAGAAAAGTCATGGAGGCCGCGGTGAAGGCATCGAGCAAACCGGTTACCGTGAAAATTCGAAAGGGATGGGATCGGGACCAAATCAATGATCTGGAAATTGCCCAGATAGCCGAAGAAGCGGGAGTTCAGATGCTGACCATTCATGGAAGAACCCGGGAGGAATTTTACTCCGGCACTGCGGATTGGGAAGCCATCCGTCGAGTGAAACGGGGCCTTAGCATCCCGGTGATCGGAAACGGAGATATTTTTACCGGAGAGGACGCCAAAGGATTGTTTGAAGAAACCGGCGTGGATGCGGTTATGGTAGGACGAGGGGCCCGGGGAAATCCATTTATCTTTCAGGAGATCAAAAGGACCTTGGAAGGAAAGGAAAAGCCTTCGGTGAACCTTCCGGAGTTCCAGGAAGTGATCCTTAGACATATTGAAAAAGCCGTGGCCTATAAAGGAGAACACACAGGGATTAAAGAAATGCGAAAACATCTGGGATGGTATGTTAAGGGCAGACCCCATGGGACGGCCTTAAAACGGGAAATCAACAGCGTCAATACAAAAGCCGCTTTGGACATACTGGTAAAAACCTATTTTGGTTAAATAGTGAGAAATGCTTGACAATTTAACCGGGCTATCTTATAATAGCCTCAATGTATGACACTTCTTTGTCAGAGCACTGAGTTAATCAGTGCTTATTTCTAATAGAAAAAAAGAAGTTGTTACAATACGTCAATTTAATTTAAGGAGAGAGAGATTATGATGACCGAGGAAATTGTACTTACCGTCAAGGGGAGAAAAAAAATTGAAGATGAGCTGGAACACTTAAAGGTGGTCCGTCGACAAGAAGTGGCAGGAAGAATTAAGCAGGCCATCGATTTCGGAGATATTAGTGAAAACTCCGAGTATGATGAGGCGAAAAATGAACAGGCACAAGTAGAAGAGCGAATAGCAAAACTATCCAATATTTTGAAAAATGCTAAAATTGTGGATGAGAATGATATCAACTTAGACTATGTGAGTGTTGGAACCGTAGCTACGGTAAAAGATTTAGAGGACGGAGAGGTACTCGATTACATAATTGTCGGTTCCTCGGAAGCAGATCCTTATGAGTTGAGAATTTCCAATGCCTCACCAATCGGAAAGGCACTCTTAAATCAACAAATTGGTGACGTAGTAGAGGTGAAAATTCCCGATGGGATTAGTCGTTATGAAGTTTTAGATATTAAAAAATCAGACGGCTAATAACCAAAAGCAATGTAGCAGTAAAAGAAAGGTGATGTTTTCATGACAACGGAAGAGCATGATGTTAATGAGCTAATAAAAATCAGACATGATAAATTGAAGGATCTTAAAGAACGGGGCATGGATCCCTTTAAAATCGAAAAAGTAACCGTAACCCATTACAGTAAACAGATCATGGAGGGCTTTGAAACCCTTGAAGGACAAGTAATTACCATTGCCGGAAGAATTATGGCAAAGCGGGGACACGGAAAGGCAAGCTTTATTCACGTCCAGGATAAAGATGGAAGAATTCAGGCCTATGTAAGGCAAGACCGAGTAGGGGATGAATTGTATGAAATGTTCAAGACCTATGACATCGGCGATATTATTGAAATTGTCGGGGAAGTCTTTAAAACCAAAAAAGGGGAAGTAACCGTAAAAGCGGACAAAATTCGACTTCTCAGCAAATCCTTGCAAGTGTTGCCGGAGAAATGGCACGGGCTTAAGGACCAAGATCTTCGATACCGACAGCGCTATGTAGATATGATCATGAACCCCGGTATAAAAGAAACCTTTATAACCCGGTCAAAAATCATTAATTCCTTTCGGGAATACCTGAATGAACGGGATTATATAGAAGTGGAAACCCCCATTTTAAGTACCATTGCGGGAGGGGCCAATGCAAAACCCTTTACCACCCATCACAATACCTTGGATTTGGACATGTATTTACGGATTGCTACGGAGTTACCCCTTAAAAGATTAACCGTAGGGGGAATGGACCGGGTTTATGAAATCGGTCGTCTGTTTCGGAATGAAGGAATGAGTATTAAACACAATCCTGAGTTTACAACCATTGAATTATATGAGGCCTACGCCGATTATAACGATATGATGGATATTACGGAAAACATCATTTCTACTTCCGCACAAAAAGCCTTAGGGACCATGAAAGTAACCTACGGAGATAAAGAAATCGATTTTACCCCACCCTGGGCAAGAATATCCATGATTGATGCCTGTAAACAGTACGCCGGTGTGGATTTTAATGAAATAAAAACCGACGAAGAAGCCCATGAAGTCGCGAAAAAGCTTCATGTGGAAGTGAAAAAGGGTATGAAAAAAGGCCATATCATCAACGAGGTTTTTGAGGAATATGTGGAAGAACATTTGATTCAACCCACCTTTATTACCAATCATCCCGTGGAAGTTTCCCCCTTAGCCAAGCGAAACCCGGATAATCCGGAGCTGACCAATCGCTTTGAAGCCTTTGTTAATGGTTGGGAAATTGCCAATGCCTTCTCCGAGTTAAACGATCCGATAGATCAAAGAGAACGATTTGAAGAGCAGGCGGCAAAAAGGGATTCCGGAGACGATGAGGCCCATATGCTGGATGAAGACTTTTTAAATGCCTTGGAAGTGGGACTGCCCCCAACGGGAGGTCTTGGAATCGGCATTGATCGTCTGGTAATGCTGTTGACCAATTCACCATCCATTCGAGATGTGATATTATTTCCAGCGATGAAACCCATTGAATAGTTGGGAACTGAAAAATAAAAACACCCTGTCTTAGGGTTGATAATTGATTAGAAAAAGACCCCCTTGGGGTCTTTTTTACTAGTAAAAGAAACTGGGGAAATGCGAAGAAAAAACCATTGAGGGGACTTGAAATCTTGTGGTATAATAGGAAAGACTGATTTATGGATGGTGTGTTCAAATAAGGGGGAAAGTATATTGGGAAAAGAGCAGAGGAAATTTAGTGCAGGAATGAAAATTTTGCTGATCGCAGGGATGATTCTGAGTATTGGGTTGGTAGGTTGTGGAGACGACGACCAAGACTTCACGGTAGAAGAGGTGGAAGTGGAAGTGGATCCTTGGGAGAATATGGATCCCAAAGAAACCTCCCGTTTTGATGGAGAAATTGTCAAACAACCGGATGTCAGTTGGGAACCTTACCGAGTGGACCGGGATGTACGGGCAGTCTACTTCACGGAGTATACCCTATCCAGAGGGGAAGAATATTTTCAAAGTCTTATTGAAAAAACCAATAATTCTATTGTCAACTCCTGGGTGATCAATATTAAAAATGATAACGCAAATGTGGTTTACCTCTCGGAGGTTCCCTTGGTTAAAGAAGTGGGAGCGGATATGAATATCATGCGGGATGTCGGTCATGTGATGAATGTACTTCGGGAAAATGATATTTACCCCATCGGCCGGATTGTGGCTTTTAAGGATCGGATCGCAGCCACGGAACGACCGGACTTAGCCATAAAAGATACCAGCGGAAACGTCTGGCGTGATAATAAAGGAGACGCTTGGTTAAATCCTTACAATCCCGAAGCCTGGGATTACTTAGTGGATATCGCCAAAGAAGCAGCCATGCATGGGTACAAGGACATTCAATTTGACTATGTTCGTTTTCCCACCGACGGAAGAACCACGGAAATTGATTATGAAGGAAAAGATGAAGAGATGCTAAAATCAGAAGCCATTGCAGCCTTCTTAAACTATGCAAGGGATGAGTTAAAACCCTATGGGGTTTTTGTCACCGCAGACATTTTCGGATGGGCCTTGGTGGAAACCGGAGACGCCAGTGTGGGACATCACTTGGAAACCATTGTTCCCGCTACGGATGTGATTTTACCCATGGTCTACCCATCCCATTACGGACCGGGAATTTTCGGTTTTGCAAAGCCGGATCTTCATCCCTATGAAATGGTGTATCAATCCATTGAACGGGCCCAGGAACGAATGTCCGCCATGGATCATGACGGCCAGTTGGCAAGAATTCGTCCCTGGCTTCAGGATTTTTCCGCCAGTTATTTGGGCGCGGGAAATTGGATGACTTACGGACCCGATGAGGTTCTAACCCAGATTCAGGCAAGCTATGATGCGGGAGTGGAAGAGTGGGTACTGTGGAACTCTTCCAATAATTATACCTGGGAAGCCTTAGAGGATGTTGAAGTGGAAGATTTTACCGATGATGATTAAATAAACCCAAAAGTCTTTTGAAGAAGAATCTTCAAAAGGCTTTTTTTATGGGGAATCCTTACAGCGGATAAAGCCTAAATATGGTATAATATTCGAAATATCCCTACATAAATTTGCAGAAAATCCACGGGAAGCTAGGAGGATGAAGATGATCTTATTAAAGGAGATAATGAATCCTTTGAAACTTAAGAATTCCAAAGAGCTGGTCACCATCGTGGGTGCCGGAGGGAAGACCACCGCTATGTTCAGTCTTGCAAAAGAGTTAAAAAGTTTAGGGAAAAGGGTATTGGTAACCACCACCACGGCCATATATAAGCCGCCGGCAACAGACTACGACCGACTCTATGTAGGAGAGAAACCGGGCATTCCAAAGGATAAAGGGAAAAATGACGTCCCAGAGCATTCCGGGGAGATTGTGGTCTGGGGCAGGGAAACCGATAAGCAGGGGAAAATCCGAGGGGTTGCACCGGAAGAGATCGATGAAATATGGAAAGAACAATATTTCTCCTGGATTTTAGTGGAGGGGGACGGGGCCAAGGGCAAAAGCATTAAAGCGCCCAGGGATAAGGAACCGGTGATTCCATCGAAGACCACGCTGTTAATCGGCGTAATCGGAATGCAAGTTTTAGGCAAGCCCATCGAAGAAAGCCGTGTCCACCGAGTGGAATATTTTACAGAAATAACCGGAAGGAAAAAAGACGATCTAATCGATGAATCGGTTTTACAAAGGCTGATTCTTCACGAAAAGGGGCTTTTTAAGGAAACCCCCCCGGGGGCAAAAAAGGTTTTATTGTTGAATCAATGTGAGGATACAGAAATCAGAAACCGGGCAATAAGCCTTGCCAAGAGTCTTTCCCTATCCTATCTGGTAACCAGTCTTCAAAAACAAAAAGTGTATGATGCAAAAGGAATAATAGATTAAACTCCAATCCTAGGGGTATCGATGAATGAATGATGTGAAAGGAGGGGAAGATATGATTACCGGTATTGTTATGGCTGCAGGGCTTTCCCGCAGAATGGGTGTTAATAAACTGTTACTATGTATTGATAATATCCCATTGATCAAACGAACCCTAAAGACCATTGAAAAATCCAAACTTCAACAATTGATCGTAGTATATAGCGACCCAAATGTGTTGGAAGTAATTAAAGAGTATGAAAAAGAAGGATTCGGAAGGAACATTTCCAAGAAGAGTATTAAATTGGTATACAATCAACATCCTGAGCGGGGACAAAGTGAATCGGTGAAATTGGGAATGTACGAAAGTGATTCAAACGCCCAAGGATATATGTTCTTTGTAGCGGATCAGCCCTTCTTAGATTACAAAGTGATCAATCAGATAGTAGATACCTTTACAGAAAATCCCGGGCAGATTGTTGTCCCGACCTACAATGCCGACCGGGGGATGCCCATTATATTTCCGGGGAAATACCGCTTGGACCTGCTGGGAGTTTCCGGAGATAAAGGGGGCCGAAGCATCATCGATGAGAATCAGAAGCAAACTATTTTTTTGCCGATCAAGGATCCTAAGGTAGGGGAAGATATGGATACCATGGAAGATTATGAAAAGGTCTGTCAAATTGATTTGCAGAGGCGAAGCTAGGAA
>SLKF01000194.1 GCA_007134725.1 Clostridiales bacterium
AGCTATGATAAACAGGACCGAAAACTTTTTTCGGTCCTGTTTATTAGAATCTTGGGAAACTTATATTAATTTTCAAATAATTGTTGTAACTTTCAAGGAGAGAGGGTATAATAAATTTATAAACATATTTTTTTACCCAGTTATGCAATCGATTGCATTCCAAAATAATGGAGGCAATCCGGAAAAACAAATTAAGGGAGGATGTACAATGAAAAAGGTTATGAGCTTATTGTTAATCTTAGTTTTGGGTTTTGCTTTAATGGCTTGCGGTGGAGATGACGACAACGGAGATAACGGCGGCACGGATCTTGACGAAGTCGAAGGTCTGACAGCAACCATTTCCGTACAGGTGGAAGAAGACTGGTTACCGATTTACGAAGCGGCAAGAGACCGTGTATTGGAAGACAACCCCGATGCAACCATTAATTTTATTGAGACCCCGTCGTTTGATCATTTAGATGTGTTGGACTCGACGGATCCGACCAATGAGGATGTAGCGGACCTTTATGCAATCCCTGCGGACCGGATTTTCGGCCTATATCAAAATGATGCCTTAGCAGGACTGAATGCATTGGATCTAGCGGAAAGAGTTGGAGGATACGATGACTATGAAGGCGGACTTGGTGGGAATTTCGAAATCAATGAAGAGTTTATGGCTTTCCCGATGAACATTGAAACCCTAATTAACTTTGCGAATACAGCCAACGCGGAAGAATTAGGAATCGATCTTACCTCTACAATTGAGTTTACGGACTTAGCACCGGAAGAAATGTTGATTCCCGTATTTGATGCCTGGTTCGGTGTAGCCTTTACCAACAGTGCGGAAGTTGAATTCTTGGGACACGATGAAAATGATGAATTATACTCAGATTTAACCCAGGATTTTGCAGATTTAGCCCCTGAAAAACAAGCGGTATTTGAAGCCTTATTTAACTATTGGCAAGCCCACCATGAAGCGGGAACCGACCTTTGGGACGAAGAAGCGGCATGGGGTTATATGGACGCAGAATTCACCACCGGTGGAAACACAGCCCTACGAATTGAAGGACCATGGTCTACCGGAAACCTTTCCAACCAAGCAGGAGAGGGGGAGGACTTAGCGATCTTACCTCTAAGTCAGGTAACCATTAACGGAAATCCTATGGCTCACTGGCAAGGTGGTTGGGGACTGGTACTCAACTCCAGAATTGAAATGGACGAAGACCAAATGCTTCTGGGTCATAAAATGATTGAAGAAATCATGAATACGGAATATGCGGTGGAATTCTTTGAAACTACCGGAAAAATCATGGCCAATGTGGATCCTTCCGTTTATACGGAATCCGATGAGCTTTCCGATACGGATAAAGAAGTAATCGCGGCCGTAATTGAATCTTATAACGAAGCACCGGACAGACCACTGTTTACTGAATGGGGACAGGTTTGGGATACCTGGAAAAACGCTATGCTTTCCTGGTCATCCGTAGACCCTGCTAACGTTGAAGAAGCGTATGAGCAAATTCAGGCTTCCTTCGAAGCCATGATGCTGAACTTCTAAAGAACCCTTGGATTACGAAAACTAAATATTACTATTAAACTAAGTAAGGTGCAGGGAAAAAGGTTCAACCTTTCTCTCTGCACCTTTTGAAAAGGTGAAAACAATGGATGAGAATTATTCTGCAACCCGAAAAAAACTATATATCCTGTTAATCATCATCAGTATTTTAATACTAGTCCTATCTATAGAAGCCTTGATGGAAGTCAAGGACCGGGCTTTGTTTTTAGAGTGGTTTGATGAGGTTCAGTCCCAGGAGGAAGCAAGTATTACAGAAGCGGAAGCCTTCGATACGTATGTGTCGGGTAATATTCTTTTGTATATGCTCAATTTAGTAATTCCCTTAGGTTTTGCGCTTCACATATTTTTCGCCTATCAAAAGGCAAAGATCAACAGCCTGTTTATTTACCTCTGGTTTATTATGCTTATGGGAGGCATGGCCTTTACTTTGATCAGTTGGAATTTTCAATCCCTGTTTTACTACATCAGAATGATCGCTTACCTGGTATTAATCGCTACTACATTATCTCTAAGTAAGGAAATCGGAATCAGCAAAAAATGGTAAAGGTGGGAGTACCTTGAGAAAGTATAATCGATACTTAGTTGATGAAATTGGAAACACCTATGAACGAAAAAACCAATATCTATTAGAGATTGCTATCCTGCAAGAAGAAATGGAAAAGGTCACCGGAGAAGAGAAAAAAAACCTTAATGAGAAGGTCCGGGAACTGATTAAAAACAAAAAAGAACACCCTTATCATCAAGCCTACAAAGCCTATGAAAGGGAAAAAAACCTTTTTTGGAAAAAACTGAAGAAGGAAAGCAAAGCCTTTGAAAGCACTTTGGGAAAAGACTTATCCCGAAACTTGAAGACTTTTAAAGTAAAAGAATTTGAAGCCAAGGAAAAAGAAACCTTTTTTAAGCGTTATATAGAATTAGGCTATGAAGCCACCTATTATTATGAAGAAGCAAAGCTGGAACAGAAGTATTATCCGGAGATCCTTTCTACGTATATAGAAAAAGAAAGGAACCTAAAAGAAGCGAAAGAACAACGTCAGGAGCTTAGCGCGGAAGAGGAAGCGCAGGCAAAAGTACGTTTTAACGAATACAAAAAAGAAAAGAAAGAAGAACTGCAAAACAACATCGCATCCCTGAAGAAAAAAAGAAAAGAAAAACTGATTTCCGTAAAAGCACTGAAAAACGGAAAGAATGAATTAAAGCATCGATACAAAAAAGCCCTGAGCCTCAAAGCTCTGGAGGCCCCTAAAAAAGCGAATAAAGAGTTGATTCGGACCTTAAGGCATGAAATGAAGGAACAGCCCAAACAATTGAAAAAAACCCTGAATGCGGATATTGCGGATAAAAGACGAAAAACCCCCATTGAAGTGGAAAAAACCAAAGCGATCATTGCCTACAGCACTTTTTTTCTACCGGGACTGGGACAACTGTTAAATAAACAGTTTGTAAAAGCAGGACTGTTTCTCTTGGCTTCTTTTTTCATTTATTTTGCCGCCATACCCTATGCTCTGGGTTATGGAAACTATCAGGGGGATGGAATTGCGGGTCTGATTACACTGGCGGAGGGAGGACCGAGAGTTTACACCTCCATGATGTTTTTGATTGAAGGAATCTTAGCGATTTTTTTAGTGCTGATTGCCTTTGCTTTTTACGGGATTTCTGTTAAGGATATTAAAGCCGTGGAAGAAAAATCCATCCGGGGGATACGACCGAAAAATTGGTTCGAAACCCTGGAGAACATCAAGCAGGAGGGTTTCCCCTATGTGGTATCCTTTCCCGCCTTATTTGTTATTATTTTCATTGTCGTAGTACCGGTTATTACGACCTTAATGTTATCTTTTACCAATATGGACCCGCAGCATCAATCAAAATTTTCCTGGATCGGGATTGATAACTATCGAATGCTGATTATGGGAGAAGGACTGGCGGGTTCTGTGTTTTGGCAAATCCTGGGATGGACCTTGATCTGGACCTTTGTGGCAACGACCTTTGCCATTGTTATCGGTTTTGTCTTGGCCTTAATTACCAACCATGAACGAATTGTGGGGAAAAAAATCTTTCGAACCATTTATTTGCTTCCCTGGGCGGTGCCGGCCTTTATCACGATTCTATTCTTCAGCATCATGTTTTCCCCTAACGGAGCCTTAACCGATATTATAAGCAACGTATTCGGGGAAAGAATTATCGTAAAGCACAGCACAAATTTAACAAGACTGACCTTAATCGGTCTTCAGGGTTGGTTGGGAAGTGCCTATATTTTCCTTTTGACAACAGGAGTACTGCAGGCAATCCCTTCGGATTTATACGAGGCGGCAGAAATCGACGGAGCAACCATCTGGCAAAAGACCCGTCGCATCACCATGCCCATTGTATTATTTCAGACGGCCCCCTTGTTAATCACCCAATATACCTTTAATTTCAACAACTTCTCCATTATTTATCTGTTCCATGGAGGAGGCCCCTTTAATCCCAGCAGATACGGAAATCTGGCGGGAGGTACGGATATTTTAGTCTCTTATATTTACAAACTTACCATGGTCAATCAATATCAGGCCATCAGTGCGGCGATTATTTTATTCGTATCCCTGGGCGTAATGTTCTTTGCTTATCTGGGCTTTAGAAATTCTAAGGCTTTTAAGGAGGAGAGATTGTAATGAATAATTCCAACAACGGTCATAAGAAGACTTTTTTAGAAAGAATGGGAGAAAAATTTCCCTTTTTTCAAAGAAAGAATAAGAATAAACTCTATCTGTCAGACCGGCAACCCTTAACATTACAGGGGAAAATCGGATTGGGGATTGCCCACCTGGTACTGATCCTCTGGGCGGTAATCATTATCTGGCCCTTATATCAAATGGTGGTTTCCGCCTTTAACGGCCTACAGGATGGGTATCTGGTCCTCAATCGAAACTTTGAATTTTCCTTAAAGCATTTTGAGTATCTCTTTAATGAGACCTTGTACCTTGCCTGGGTAAGAAATACCTTGTTTATTTCGATTTCCACCGCCTTGTTGACCCTGTTATTCGTTTCCTTTACGGGATATGCCTATTCTAGGTATCGTTTTAAAGGACGAAAATCTTCCCTGATGGCGATTCTGTTAATTCAAACCATACCGGTGTTTGCAGGGATTACGGCATTTTTCACGATGCATTCCATACTGTCCTCCATCTTTCCCTACTTCTCCCGGCAGATGATGCTGATTCTGATTTATTCCGGGGGTGCAATAGCGGCCAATACCTTTATTTTGAAAGGGTATATCGACTCCATCTCTACGGAGCTGGATGATGCTGCGAAAATTGACGGTTGCAGTAATATGCAGATTTATCGATTGATTATTATGCCTGTGGCAAAGCCTATGCTGATGATCATCGGTCTATGGTCTTTTATCGGACCCTTTATGGATTTCTTAATGCCTCGGGTACTGCTTACAAGTCCTCGGTCTTATACTTTGGCAGCGGGACTCTTTACCCTGGTCAATGATTTTCGAACCATGAATCAACCGGCCTTCGCGGCGGGCGGGCTATTAACGGCGATTCCCATTGTATTGCTGTTTGTAAGTCTACAGGGCCAGCTGGTATCCGGTCTTTCCAAAGGATCGGTAAAAGGCTAGGCAAAAGGATCGGAGCACCGGGGATTAAAATTTAGTGAGGAGGAAATACAATGAAGGTTGTTTTGAAAAATATCGGGAAAAAATATGAGGGTAGAGAAGAATTTACCTTAAAAAATATCAACTTAGAGATTGAAGAACAGGAATTCTGTGTGATCCTGGGACCCTCCGGTTGTGGAAAAACCACCATGCTTCGAATGATCGCGGGGCTGAACTCCATTACCGAAGGGGATCTGCTTTTTAATGATAAGCGGATGAATAAGGTGGCCCCGAAGGACCGGGATATTGCCATGGTTTTTCAGTCCTACGCCCTTTATCCCCATATGACGGTGTATGAGAATATGGCCTTTTCCCTAACCATGAGAAAAGAGCGGAAAAGTCTTATTGATGAGCGGGTTCAAGAAGCGGCCAAGGTGCTGCAAATGGAAGAAAACTTATATGTCAAACCCTCGGATATCTCCGGTGGACAGCGACAGCGGGTAGCCCTTGGAAGAGCCATGGTACGAAATCCGAAAGTATTTTTAATGGATGAGCCCTTATCGAATCTGGATGCAAAACTACGAGAGCATATGCGGGTAGAGCTGATTCGCCTTCACAAACAGTTAGGAACCACAACGATTTATGTAACCCATGACCAAACGGAAGCTATGACCATGGCCAGTAAGATTGTCCTGATGGATGATGGAATTATTCAGCAGGTGGGGAAACCCGACGATCTGTATATGCGACCGAAAAATTTATTTGTGGCGGCCTTTATCGGCTCTCCATCCATGAATATTATCAAAGGGAAAATCGAACAGGGCCGCTTTATTTCCGATAACCGTCTGATGATGATCACCCCTACCAAGACCCACAAGGAAGGCTTAGAAGCCTTTGAAGGGAAATCGGTTTCTGCCGGGATACGACCCGAGCGATTTGAATCCGGTGGAGAATATGGAGATACCTTTAATGTAAACGTGGATGTGGTGGAAATGCTGGGTAAGGAGAAGATCCTATATGGCAAACTGGATGATGGTAAAGAACTGATCATCTCCACTCCGGGACATTATAAGTACCAAGGGGGAGAACGGTATGCCTTCGGCTATGACCTGGAAGCCATCCATTATTTTGATCAAGAAACGGGAGAAAGAATTAATTAATTTATCGATTTATGTCTGAAAGACTGATGGATCCCTGGATCAGTTTTGTTAGGTTAAGCTAATTAAATAATGAGGGGTGAAGGTGTGAATAAGAAAAAAGCCATAACAATTAAAGATGTAGCAAAAAAAGCGGGGGTTTCCTCCTCGACGGTTTCCCGGGTCATCTCAAAAAATCCGAAAATCAGTCCCGTAACC
>SLKF01000192.1 GCA_007134725.1 Clostridiales bacterium
ATGTTAACAATGGTGTTTATAGGAATGGCTATGGATTAGGGTTCACAGCTTTTGAGGAGGTGAAAATTTGGAATCCAGTAACTTCATTATTGATTTTTTAGAATGGCTGATGTCCTTTGAAAGAAATGCCTTAATACTGGCGGGATCCGCCATTGGTGCAGGTTTTGCCATGATCGCAGGGATTGGTCCCGGGATCGGTCAGGGTCTGGCTGCAGGAAAAGGCGCAGAAGCTGTGAGTTACAATCAGAAAAACGCGAAAAAGTCCACCTTGGTTATGCTGCTCGGCTCAGCCGTAGCAGAGACTTCCGGAATACTGGCTTTGGTTGTGGCACTGATACTACTATTTATGAACCCTTTAATCGGAGTGGAAGGCACAGGATTGGTACTGGCGGCATCGGCCATCGGTGCAGGGCTTTCCATGATCGCCGGAATTGGTGCGGGAATCGGTCAAGGTTACGCCGCCTCTAAGGGGACGGAAGCCGTAGGAAAAAGACCGAAACATCAGCCTGCCATTGTACGGACCATGTTTCTTGGTCAAGCGGTGGCACAAACCACAGGGATTTACGCCCTGATTGTAGCATTAATATTAATGTTTATTAATCCTTTTGTATAAAGCAAGAAAAGATGTAATAGCACAGCAGGATAAGAAACCACAGCAGGATAACAAAATGTTGATTCACGGCTTTAAAAAGTCGATAAAACTTCATAGATTTTATAGTTAACCAGCAAATAGGCAATCAGGAAAATCTGTAAGGCAAGCAGTAAGCAATAAGCAGTAAGTAAATAAGTAAGCAATCAGGAAACAAACAGTAAGCAAGCAAAAGCACGTGCAGGTATCGAAAAAAAAGATAAAATCAAAGGAGGAAGAAATCATGGAAGGTATTACTAGTGAAGCGTTGGTATTAGCAGCATCAGCAATTGGAGCAGGTCTTGCAATGATCGCAGGAATTGGAGCTGGAATCGGTCAAGGTTACGCAGCCGGTAAAGGTGCGGAAAGTGTTGGACGACAGCCGGAAGCACAGGGAGATATCGTACGAACCATGTTACTGGGATCTGCAGTAGCGGAGACAACAGGAATCTACGGTCTAATCATTGCCCTTGTTCTACTATTTGTAAATCCATTAGTTGGAATGCTTTAATCGTAGACAAAAAGGGGGCCTCGCCCCCAAACTACTCTTGTAGAAAGGAGGCATTTTAGATGCAGGGATTAGTGGAACTGAATTTGAGCATATTTTTCAATCTTATCAACTTTTTAATCATATTCTTACTTCTGCGGCACTTCCTATTTAAGCCCGTAACGGAACATTTGGAAGGTCGACGAAATAAGATTCAAAACGCTCTGGATGAAGCGGAAGAAACCCGGGAAGAAGCGGCAAACTTAAAGGAGCAGTACGAATCCAAAATGCAAAACATTCGGGATGAACGAAACGAAATGCTGCAAAAGGCTACAAAATCCGGGGAAGCCCGTAAATCGGAAATCATTAAAGAAGCCCGGAAAGAAGCGGAAAAAATAAAGGAACGGGCGGAAAAGGAAATGAGTCGGGAACGACAAAAAATGATCAATGAACTAAAGGATCAAACCTCAAGCATCGCCATGCTTGCAGCGTCCAAGGTATTGGAAAAGGAATTGGATGCAAAATCCCATGAAAGCCACATTCAAGAATTTATTAACGAGGTGGGGGATGTTAAATGGAAGAATTAGTTGCCAAGCGTTATTCCAATGCTTTATTTGAAGTCGCCTTAGAGGGAAAAACCTTAGACAAAACCGGAGAGGAACTCTCCTTTGTTACCGATGCCTTAAATGAGCATGAGGATCTGTTTAAGGCCCTAAAGTCTCCCTTAATCAAGCCCATGGAGAAAAAAGACATGATGAATGCCATCTTTGCCGAGCAGTTAAGCAAGGAGACATTAAACTTTCTTTTCGTCTTGATCGATAAAAAACGAAGCGGTGCCCTGCTGGAAATCGGAGCCGAGTATCATAAACTGCTGGCCGGTTACAATAATACCATTAAGGCAGTGGCAACCACAGCGATTTCCATGACCAAGGAACAGATAAGGGAGCTTACGGAAAAACTGACCAAAACTTCAGGGAAAACCGTAACCTTAGCCAATGAAGTGGATCCATCGATTATCGGTGGGGTATTCATTCAAATGGGCGATAAGATCATCGACGGAACACTAAAAAGACGACTGACCGAGATCGAAGACCGATTAAAAGAAATAATACTATAGGATAGGGGTGATTGAAACATGAGTCTCAGACCTGAAGAGATCAGTTCAGTCATAAAAGAACAAATTCAACGATATGAAGACAAACTTGAAACCAAGGATGTGGGTACCGTAATCCAAGTAGGAGATGGTATTGCACGAATTCACGGTTTGGAGAAGTGTATGGCGGGAGAGCTTTTGGAATTCCCGGGAGAAGTCTTCGGAATGACCTTAAACTTAGAGGAAGACAACGTTGGGTGTGTACTTTTAGGATCGGACGAACATATCAAAGAAGGTGACACGGTTAAAAGCACGGGAAGAATTGTAGAAGTTCCTGTAGGAGAAGCAATGCTCGGTAGAGTAGTAAACTCCCTTGGACAGCCCATAGATGGGAAAGGTCCAATCAATACCAATAAATTCCGGGATGTGGAGCGAGTAGCACCGGGAATTATTGCACGAAAATCCGTAGACGAACCATTACAAACGGGACTAAAATCCATAGACTCTATGATTCCCATCGGACGGGGACAGCGAGAGCTGATCATCGGAGACCGGCAAACGGGTAAAACCGCCATCGGAATTGATACGATTATCAATCAAAAAGATACGGACGTAATCTGTATTTATGTGGCCATCGGACAGAAAAAATCCACTGTGGCCCAGATTCAAGATGTTTTAGAAAAAAACGGAGCCATGGAGTATACCACCATTGTTTCCGCCAGTGCCAGTGAAATGCCACCACTTCAATATTTAGCTCCCTACGCCGGTTGTGCCATGGGTGAAGAATTTATGGAAGAGGGCAAGCACGTACTGATCATTTATGATGATTTATCCAAGCATGCGGTGGCTTATCGAGCCATGTCCCTGCTTCTTAGACGACCACCAGGTCGAGAAGCTTATCCCGGAGATGTATTCTACTTACATAGTAGACTCCTGGAGCGAGCGGCAAAAATGAGTGACAAGTTAGGGGGAGGTTCCTTAACCGCATTACCGATTATCGAAACCCAAGCGGGAGACGTATCCGCGTATATCCCCACCAACGTAATTTCCATTACCGACGGTCAGATTTTCCTCGAGTCCGAGCTTTTCTACTCGGGTGTTCGACCTGCAGTAAACCCCGGAATTTCCGTATCACGGGTTGGGGGCGCTGCCCAAATTAAAGGCATGAAGAAAGTTGCGGGAAAACTTCGATTAGAGCTTGCCCAATACCGAGAACTTGCAGCCTTTGCTCAGTTCGGATCGGAACTGGATCAGGAAACCCAGAGTCGACTTTCCCAGGGAGAGCGAATCATGGAAGTGTTAAAACAAGGCCAGTACCAGCCGGTGAAAGTAGAAGACCAGGTACTGATCATTTATGCCGTAACCAATAAATATCTGACGGATATTGAAATTGATAAGGTTCAGGAATTCGAAGCAGAATACTTGAAGTTTATGAAGGATACCTATCCGGAAGTGGGCAAGGAAATCAAAGAAAAGGGTGCCCTTTCCAAAGAAATGGAAGAAAAATTAAAGGACGCCATCGAAGAATTTAAAAAAGATTTTAAACAGGAATAAACCCGGTCTTTGTAATAGGAGGTGAATCGATTTGGCTGGAGCAGGAATGCAAGATATTAAACGAAGAATAAAAAGTGTGGATAGTACCAAACAGATTACAAAGGCCATGGAATTGGTATCTTCAGCAAAACTTCGACGGGCAAGAATGAAGGTGGAAGAAAACCGACCTTACTTCGAAAAGATTGAAGAAACCATTCAGGGAATTCTTCCCCATACCAAGGAACTGAAAAATCCCTATATTGATCAGCGGGAGATTAAAAAAACCGGCTACATTGTCATTACGGGAGACCGGGGACTTTGTGGAGGATACAATGCCAATGTCATTAAAATGGCGCTGACCCATATGGAGGGCCGGGAAGTATCGGTGATTGCCGTGGGACAAAAAGGCGTCACCTTCTTTCGAAAGAAGGGGTACGATTTAGACGGAGAGTTTGTGTCTATTTCTGAAAATCCCTTGTTCTCCGATGCCAAAAGCATTGGGAAACTGGCCATGGAACTTTTTCAAAATGAAATGATCGATGAAGTCAATCTGGTATATACGGAGTTTGTTTCTACGATTAACCATACCCCAAGACTCATTAATCTTCTTCCCCTGGACCAAAAGGAAATTCCTGAGGGAGTGGAAGATGAGCGGGATGAGGTTATGACTTATGAACCCTCTGCTGAAGAGGTACTGGAGTACCTGATACCAAAGTATGTGGAGAGTATGATCTACGGAGCCCTGATTGATGCCTCGGCCAGTGAGCAGGGAGCAAGACGGATGGCCATGGAAAGTGCCACGGACAACGCGGAGGAAATGATTGATGATTTAAATCTGAAATATAACCGAGCAAGACAGGCGAGCATCACCCAGGAGATCTCCGAGATCGTAGGGGGCGCCGAAGCACAAAATTAATTCGTAAAGAGGAGGGATCGTATGGCCGAAGAAAATATTGGTGTTCTTACCCAGGTAATCGGACCGGTAGTGGATATCCGTTTTCCAAGTGACAAACTGCCGCATCTGCTAAGTGCAGTAATCATCCAAGGTAAGGACCGGGTTGTTACGGCGGAAGTTGCCCAGCATATCGGAAACGACACCGTAAGAGCCGTAGCCATGACCGCAACCGAAGGTTTGGTTCGGGGCATGGAAGTAAGAGATACCGGACATCCTATTCAGGTTCCTGTAGGAAAAGGAACCTTGGGAAGGATTTTTAATGTACTTGGAGAAACCGTAGATGAAAAGGGAGAAGTAAAAACCGATAAAGTATCTTCCATTCATCGAGAGGCCCCGGCCTTTGAAGATCAGGATACATCCACGGAGATCTTTGAGACGGGAATTAAAGTAGTAGACTTAATCGCCCCATACTCTAAGGGTGGTAAGGTTGGACTCTTTGGTGGTGCGGGGGTAGGTAAAACCGTACTGATCATGGAGCTGATCAACAATATCGCAACAGAGCATGGTGGACTTTCGGTATTTGCAGGAGTAGGAGAGCGTACCCGTGAAGGAAATGACTTATACTATGAAATGATCGAATCCGGAGTAATTGATAAAACCACATTGGTGTACGGTCAGATGAATGAGCCCCCGGGAGCAAGAATGCGGGTAGGACTGACAGGCCTTACCATGGCGGAGCACTTTAGAGACGAAGAAGGACAGGACGTACTTCTGTTTATCGATAATATCTTCCGATTTACCCAAGCGGGTATGGAAGTGTCGGCACTGCTTGGTCGTATGCCCAGTGCGGTAGGTTACCAGCCGACCTTGGCTACGGAAATGGGTGAACTGCAAGAGCGGATCACATCAACGAAAAAAGGTTCCATCACCTCGGTACAGGCGATTTACGTACCGGCGGATGACTTGACGGACCCGGCACCGGCAACAACGTTTGCCCATCTGGACGCAACTACGGTACTGTCACGACAAATTTCCGAACTTGGAATTTATCCTGCGGTAGACCCGCTGGACTCCAACTCGCGAATTCTGGACCCGGCCATTGTTGGTCAGGAACACTATGATGTGGCTCGACAGGTACAGGAAATGCTGCAACGATATAAGGAACTGCAAGATATTATCGCAATCCTTGGAATGGATGAATTATCCGATGAAGACAAGGTTACGGTATCGAGAGCGCGACGTATTCAGCGATTTTTATCCCAACCTTTCCACGTGGCGGAGCAGTTTACCGGCATGCCCGGAAAGTATGTATCCTTAAAAGAGACCATTCGAGGTTTCCAGGAAATCCTGGACGGAAAGCACGACGAATTACCGGAATCCGCCTTCCTGTTTGTGGGAACCATTGACGAAGCGGTGGAAAAAGCCAAGGAAGCGTAGGTGATAGTATGGCTAAAAAATTTCATGTGGAAATTGTAACGCCGAATCGGGTGTTCTTTGATGATGAAGTGGAAAAATTTGTGATTCGAACCACCACGGGAGATATTGCCATCCTTCATGACCATACCCCCTTAGTGACCCCGGTGGAAATCGGACGGGCAAGGATTATTTTGGGCAATGAAAAGGAACGGGAAGCCACTATTTCCCCGGGAATCTTAACCGTGGACAACTCCAAGGCTGTACTCTTAACCGATGCGGCGGAGTGGCCGGAAGAGATTGATTTAGACCGGGCAGAGCGGGCGAAAAAACGGGCCAAGGAACGATTGGAAGCGCAAAAGAAAAATGAGATTGATGAAACCCGGGCCCAGGTATCCCTTGGGAAAGCGGTTAATCGAATCGAGTTGGCAAAGGAAAAAA